>CAKSWL010000174.1 GCA_934511335.1 uncultured Cloacibacillus sp.
AATCAGAAAAACGCCGATTTAGCTATCTGGCCGCCTCCCTCTCTGAAAAAACTGTTTTGCCTCTTTGGCCGCCTCGGCGAGGGAGCAAAGGTCACAATCTAAGCCAAAGCCGTTGCTTGAGGCCGTCGCGGTCTTCCTTTAAAAGAGCCATATCATAGCATATTCCAGAGGGTATGCCTCTCAAGGGGTATTTTCCCGAAGAGGCGAAACAGCGGCCGTCGATGGGGGGAGGCGGACAAAAATCGGCGGCCGCTGATTTTTCAATGCCCGAGATGCTTTATTGATATGCGAAGTTTCAGTTGTATAATAGTCAAGCTGTCTTTTATTTTTATGGCTTGAGAGGAATTTACGATGTTTTTGGTCGATACGCATTGTCATTTGAATAAAGAATATTATCCTGACGGGCTTGAGGGCCTCTTCGCGCGCGCGCTGGAAAACGGGGTACGGCGCCTGGTCTTTGCCTCCGCCGACGTGGCGACGAGCCGCGAGGCGGCGCTTGCCGGCGCGCGGCGGGATGAGCCGGAGATTTACTCGCTTGCGGGGGTACATCCGCACGAGGCGGAAAAGGTTTCGCCGGGCTATATCGACGAGCTTGAAGAGATTGCGAAGAATGAAAGGGTCTGCGCCGTCGGCGAGATCGGCCTTGATTATTTTTACGATCATTCGCCGCGCGAAGTTCAGCGCCGCGTTTTTCGGGAGCAGATCGGTCTGGCGAAAAAGATCGGCAAGCCGATAGTGATACATGTGCGCGATGCACAGGAAAGAAGCGCGGGCGACGCCAACGGCGAACTGCTGCGCATCCTGTGCGAGGAGGGGGCGGAAAAGACGGGCGGCGTGATACATTGCTTCTCCGGCAATCTGAGGGATGCGGAGGCGGCGCTGGCGCTTGGTTTTTATATTTCTTTTGCGGGACCCGTGACCTACCCGAAAAATCAGGCGCTGCGTGAGGTTGCGATGGCGGTGCCGCTTGACCGTATCCTTTGCGAAACAGACTCTCCCTATCTCGCGCCGCAGGGTTTTCGCGGCAGACAGAACGAACCGCGGCACGTGCGCTCCGTCTACGAGTATCTCTCGATGCTCAAAGGGCTTCCCATGGAGGATTTCGCGCTGGCGGTGAAGGAGAACGGCGAAAGATTATTTAGATGGGCGGGCAGATAAGATGTTTGAGTATAAACTGATAGCACAATGTCCTAAGACGGGCGCGCGCGCGGGGGAGTTTGTCACGCCCCGCGGCGTCATCGAGACGCCGGTCTTCATGCCGGTGGGCACGCAGGCCACCGTGAAGGCGATGACGCCGCGGGAGCTTGAAGAGATGGGCGCGCAGATCATTCTCGGCAACACCTACCATCTGCACATGCGTCCCGGCGAGGATATCGTCGCAGATGCGGGCGGGCTGCACCGCTTTATGGGCTGGGAGCGCCCGATCCTCACCGACAGCGGCGGTTTTCAGGTTTTTTCGCTTGCTGGTATAAATAAGATAAAAGAAGAGGGCGTCGAGTTCCGCTCGCATATTGACGGCGGCAAACATTTCATGCGCCCCGAGGATTCAATGGCGATACAGCAAAAGCTGGGCGGCGATATAGCGATGGCCTTTGACGAATGCGTCTCTCTGCCGACGACGCCCGAGTATTCGCGCGAGGCGATGGAACGCACGCTGCGCTGGGCGAAACGCTGTCGCGAATATCACCGCCGCCCCGATCAGGCGCTCTTCGGGATCGTGCAGGGGGCGCTCTACGAGAACCAGCGCATTGAGTGTATCGAGCGTTTGGAGGAAATCGGCTTTCCCGGCTACGGCATCGGCGGGCTTTCGGTGGGCGAGAGCCATGCCGAGATGTACCGCATACTTGACGCCCTTTCTCCGCACATGCCGCAGGACAAGCCGCGCTACCTGATGGGCGTGGGCTTCCCGACGAACCTAGTTGAGGGGATCGCACGCGGCGTCGATATGTTCGACTGCGTGCTGCCGACGCGCAACGGGCGCAACGGGCAGCTACTGACGCGCTTCGGCAAGATGAATATAAAAAACCTTGCTTTCGCGCGCGATTTTACGCCTGTCGATCCGCAGTGCAACTGCTATCTCTGCCGTAATTTTACGCGCGCCTATTTGCGCCACCTCTACACGGCGGGCGAGATCCTAGCCGCGAGGCTCTGTAGCTGGCACAACCTTCATTTTCTTGTGAACCTTGTGCGTGACGCGCGTCAGGCGATCGTCGAGGGGCGCTTCCCGGCCTTCCGCCGCGATTTTATGGAAAACTTTATGGAGGGCGCGTACCTCGATGCGTGAGCCTCGTAACCGCGGCGAAGCGGCGGGGGGCGGCGAATTCAAAGCCCCGCCGGCACATGGAGCTGTCGGCGCGCGAGTGGCGGAGAGGATCTCCTCGCTTACGCCGGAACAGCGCGAGCTGACCGACAGGGGCGCGGAGATCATAAAGGCCGGCGGCCTTGTCGCCTTCCCGACGGAGACCGTCTACGGCCTCGGCGCCAACGCGCTCGACGCGGAGGCGGTGAAAAAGATTTACGAGACTAAGGGGCGTCCCTCGGATAACCCGCTCATCCTTCATGTCTCGTCGATAGAGATGACGGAGAGGCTCGTGGAGATAAACTGGCGCGCGCGCTTTCTCATGGAAAGCTTCTGGCCCGGGCCGCTTTCGCTTGTCTTGCCCGCGAAGGAGGCTGTTCCCGCGCGCACTCGCGGCGGCCTGCCGACGGCGGCGGTGCGTATGCCTGATACCGCCGTGGCGCTCGCTCTGATAGAAAAGTCCGGTCTGCCCATCGCCGCCCCCAGCGCCAACATCAGCGGCCGGCCAAGCCCCACCGACGCCGCCACGGTGCGGCAGGAGATCGGGCGCGTCATTCCGCTTGTCATCGACGGCGGCGATACGCGCCTCGGCCTTGAGTCCACGGTCATCGACATGACGGGGGAGCTCCCGGTGCTGCTGCGCCCCGGCGGCCTGCCTAAAGAGGCGGTGGAGGAGGCTCTTCGCATGGAGGTGCTTCTGCCGCAGGATCAGAGGATGGTCAAACGTTCGCCCGGCACAAGATATCGCCACTATGCGCCCGCGATACCGCTGAAACTGGCGTCTGCGCGCGGCGTGATGCCGGAGAGCGCAGACTGGGCCTGGCTCGGCACCAAAGAGCCGGCCGGCGCGCCGTGTGTAAAAATAATTTTTCGGGACGACGCCGAATATGCGAGGGAGCTCTTCCGCGCCCTGCGCACGCTGGAAAAGAGCGGCGCGCGGGTCATATACGCCGAGCTCCCCGAAGAAAAAGGCATTGGCCGCGCCCTCAAAGACCGCCTGATACGGGCGGCGGGGGAGTAGCCTGAGAAACTGCACAACGACACTTGTCATTAAGCGGCCTCTTTGTTTGTTGTTGACTCTACCGCTTCCGAGCTAAAATATCCGCATTGATTTACGAGCCAGACTTCCGAATACTCTATCATGTGCGTCACGACGAGCCTTGCGAGCGACTCTTCGTTAGGGAATATCCCCGGCTCTGGACGGGTTTTTCCATCTTGCGGGCAGAGACGCCCTGTATATACGCCTCTTGGACGACCTGCACAGGAGCGCCTTCGCTGCGTTTGCGGGCTGCCAGGAAGAACGGGATGCAGCCCCCGCCTCTGAGCTTGGGAATAAGCAGATAGATAGTTCCCATGCGCGTGTCCCATTTCCTGACGCGGCATCCGCTTCGGCAACCGGGACGTTCTTTGGTTCGTTCATTCTTGCAGGCGCTAAATTTCCCGTTCACCTCGGCTTCCATAAGCTGCGCACAGAGCCCTTCAAGAAGATGGAGCATAGGGTCCGGCTTCGCTATACACTCAAGCAGCAAATCGCTGAAAATTGTGGTAAGGAAAAGCGCCCTTCGCCGAACATGAACTGATCGAGGCGGACTAATGCGGCTATTGTGGGAAGAGAGGGGCCGGAACGACTACCTGAATTGGAGTTCGCGCCGCAAAGCAAAAAAACAACCCGGCATAAATGCCGGGATTTCTATCGGTGGTGGGCCCATCAGGAATCGAACCTGAAACCATCCGGTTATGAGCCGGGAGCTCTAACCAATTGAGCTATGGGCCCCTGAGATAAGCTGGTAAGGGCTAATCTATGGCTATAGCCGATACCGGGCAGCTGTCTGCCGCCTCTTTCGTCGAAGAATCAACCTCTTGGCTTATGACCATGCACTTGCCTTCATCTTCGTCAAGCTTGAAATTTTGTGGACATAACTCGGAGCAGACGCCACAGCCGATGCAATCATCCAAGTTTACTTTGATTCCCATGGCGAACCACCTCCCTTCCACGAAGTAAGATTCTACGACATTTCCCGTTATACGTCAAACACTTTTTTGCAAATAGGAGGCCGCCGGGGCTATTCTTTGTTGGGCGTCACCACGAGGCGGTTTTGTCCCTCCTCGTTGTGTTTTAAGGTCAACAGCGAGTGGTAGTTGGGCACGGATTTCTCCTTTGGCTCGTCGTAGGCGATAAATACGCCGATGCCCGCTACCTCGGCGTCAAACTGCTTTGCCATGAGAAGCATGCCCGAGGCGGTGCTGCCGCCGCGCATAAAGTCGTCGATCACGAGAACTCGGCAGTTGCGGCGCATCTGCCGGGTGCCGATGTACATAGTTTTGACGTCGCCGTTCGCCGTCGGGTAGTGCACGCCGACGGCGGCGCCGTCGCTTGGACGGTTGCGGAAGCGGCAGACGGCGAGGGGGACGCCGAGCGCGTAGGCGGCGAACATCGCGATGGGGATCCCTTTGACTTCCGAGGTCATAACGACGTCGGGTTCGGCGTTGGTGAAGAGCGACGCCATGCAGTAGCCGAGGGCGAGCGCCGTTTCGGGATTAAAAATCAGGTCGCTGTAGTATATCAGCCCGCCGGGAAGGTTCCGCTCCGGGTCGGCCAATTTTTCGGCTATCTTAGAGAGCAGTGCGCCGCGGTATTCGGGAGTGCATATTGGGATAAAGCGCGCGCCGCCGCTGCGGCCGCGGTCGACCTGCATCTGTCCGAAGCCCTCCGCTCCCATCGCAGAGTTGATGACTTCGACATCATCGCTGATAACGGTCTTTGAGACGTTGAATTTGCTTGCCAGGTCCGTCAGGGAGATGAGTTTCGACGGGCATAGCATAAATTTCGCCGCTAACCTGACCAGCCGTTCTGTTCTTTGACCCCTCATTGTGATCACTCCAAATCAAAGGTTTTTAAGATCCAATCTTCGTTGCCATATATCCTTTGAGCCCGGCGCGCATCCGCCAAGTTTTTGTAGAGTCCGAAAAAAGCGCTGCCGCTGCCGC
>CAKSWL010000175.1 GCA_934511335.1 uncultured Cloacibacillus sp.
GGTGACGACCTGCCCCTTCTGTACCAGCACGGAGCCGGGGCGGATCTCTTTTATGACGGAGGGGATCTGCGCGGCGACGTCGTCACGCAGCTTTTGAACCATCTCGACGTCGGACTGGAGAGAGGGATTGAGGACGACGTCGAGCATTTGAAAGGCGATGTTGCGCTCGGACTGCGAAAGCCCCGTCTCCTTGAGGTATTTCCAGATGAGGGTGGTCTGCTGTTCCCGGTCCGTCGACTCGTCGCGGACCTTCAGACCGATCTCAAGGGCGGCGTCGACGATCGACTTTTGGGAAGCGGGATTTTGCCTGTTATAGATATTGAGCAGCGGCGCATTGAACAGCTGCCTGAGCTCGCCCTTTTCAAGAAGCTCGAGACGGCGGGAGACTTCGGAGGCGATCTTTTCGTCCTGCACCATGACGTCGATGATACGCGAAGCGGCGCGCTGACGCAGTTCCAGCGTAGCCGCCCGGTCCTCGTAACGCGCCGACGTGAGGGCGAAATATGTCTTCTCGGAGGGAATCCCTATCTGATAGTTTTCCCTCCGGTCGAACATGTACCAGTTGACGCTGACGAGCAGCGCGGCGACGCAGAGGAGGATAGCCCGAAAAAGTATGTACTGCCTGTTTTCGCGCTTAAAGGAAAATTTGCTGAATATCGTCTTTAGATTATCTCTCAGCCTGTTTTTCTGCTCTCCGTCTGTCATAATCTTCGTAGGCCCTCACTATTCTCTGTACTATCTCGTGCCGCACGACGTCGCCGTCGTTGAGCTTGACGAAGGAGACCCCTGGTACTCCTTTCAGGATATCCTGTACGACTTTGAGGCCGGATTCCTTCGTACCGGGCAGGTCGACCTGCGTAACATCTCCCGTTATTACGGCCTTCGAACCGAAGCCGAGGCGGGTGAGGAACATCTTCATCTGCTCAGGCGTCGTGTTCTGCGCCTCGTCGAGGATGATAAAACTGTCGTTTAGCGTCCGTCCGCGCATATAGGCGAGCGGCGCGAGTTCAATGACGCCCTTCTCAAAATAGCGGTCGAACCTTTCCGCCGGCAGCAGTTCATAGAAGGCGTCGTAGAGCGGCCTCAGATAAGGGGCGACCTTTTCGTTCATATCGCCGGGAAGATAACCCAGGCGCTCCCCCGCCTCGACGACGGGCCGCACGAGAATTATGCGGCTGATCTTCGCGGACTTTAGATAGGCGACGGCCTGGGCGACGGCGAGATAGGTCTTTCCGGTGCCGGCGGGGCCGATGCCGAAGGTTATATCGTTGTCGCGAATAGCCTGGATATAGCCCCTCTGTCCGTTCGTATAAGGGCGAATGGCCTTGCCCCTGTTGCTGATGCAGACGATGTCGTTGTACAGCGACCGCAGGTTCACCGTCTCGCCCTTCTGTATGCTGTGGAGCCCGTAGCGTATCTCGGCGCTGTTGAACTTATGTCCGGAGAGCGAAAGCTCGGCGTACTGCACAAGCAGGTTCTCCAGTTTTTTTATCAGCCTTTCATCGTCGCCTTTAATAGAGAGCGAGCTGCCCCGCGCGTATACCTTCACGGGAAAGCTCTGCTCGACAAGGCGCAGGATCTCTTCATGCTCGGCCAGCAGCTTCACGACGGAGGCGTCGGTGAACGAGAGGAGATTTTCGGCCTCCTGTTTCGTTTCTTTCATTACTTTAGAGTTCGCCTATACCCTTTCTACCGCCTTGACCTCGGGCACCTCGGCGATCACGGCCTGTTCGACCGTCATGCGCAGCGTCTCGAGCGCGAAGGGGCAGCTGCCGCAAGCGCCCTCCATCGCGACATAAAGCGTGGCGGTGGGTTCGTCGTATCTTACGAAAGAGCAGTCGCCGCCGTGCGACTGAAGCGCGGGCGATACGTGGTTGGCAAGTACTTCCTTGATTTTCTCTTCTGTGGTCATAAGAATTCCTCCAAATTTATTTATTTTTTGCTTCTTTCCAAAACTCGTCAAGCTCGTCCAGAGTATAATCTTTCCACGGACGGCCGGATTTTTCAACTAACTTTTCCACATCCCTGAAGCGGGCCGCAAATTTTTCGCAGGCACGGTGAAGATTTATCTCGGGGTCGATCCCCAGGTGGCGCGAGAGGTTGACGGCGGCGAAAATCAGGTCTCCCAGCTCCTCTGCCGTCTCTTCTTTGTCCTTGCAGCTCAGCGCCTCTTTCAGTTCGGAGAGCTCCTCCTCAACCTTAGCCAGTACTGGGGCGGCGTCGCCCTTCGGCCAGTCGAAGCCGGGCTTCGCGGCGCGCTCCTGTATCCGGTAGGCGCGCAGCAGCGCGGGCATGCCGCGCGGGATGCCCGCCATATAGGAAGAATCCTCCTCCTTGCCCCGGCGCTCCGCCGATTTTATCCGCTCCCAGTTGCGAAGCACATCGTCTGAGTCTTTGACGCTTACGCCGCCAAAGACGTGCGGGTGGCGTCTGACAAGCTTATTGGTCAGACCGTCCATCACGTTCGCTATCGTAAAATCTCCGCGCTCCTCCGCCATACAGGAGATAAATATTACTTGAAGCATCAGATCCCCGCATTCCTCGCACATGTTAGGGATGTTTTCGTCTTCTATCGCCTGAATTAGCTCGTAGGCCTCTTCGATTATATAGCGCCGCAGCGACATATAGTCCTGCTCGCGGTCCCAGGGGCAGCCGTCCGGCGCTCTGAGACGTTTCATCACTTCGACAAGTTTAACAAATTTTTCCGACATAGGTTTTTCTTCCCGCATGGACGATCCCTCCCGCCTGCACTATTCTAGCAGATTGACGCGGGATTTTGTTCCTGAATTATCCGCGCGATATCCTTAATTCCCGGAAATCCGCCGGGGCCGATGAAGCCGTCAAGGCGCCGCCGCCACTTGGGCGGCAGCTTCAGCCGCTCCCATGCTCCGTCGGGGCGCCCCTGCAGCACCAGCTCGTAGCGGCTGCAGACCATCTTCGTAAGTCCCAGCTCGTAAGAGGCGCCTTTTATCACCGCGACGTTGAACAGAAAATCGAGCTCCCTGGGAATCTTGCCGAAACGGTCCTCCGTCTCTTCGCGCAGCGCAAGCACCTCCGCGAGCGAATCGATCTTCAGCAGCCGGCGATAGAGGGTGACGCGCAGATTTTCCTGCGGCAGATAATCGCCGGGAATGGAGACGGGAAAGCCGATTTCCAGCGCCATCTGCGGCCGGTAGGTCCCCTTTATCTTGGCGATCTCCTCCGCGAGCAGGTCGCAGTATTTCTGATAGCCGATCTTGCTGGAGTTGCCGTGCTGCGAGATGCCGATCAGGTCGCCGCCCCCCCGTATCTGCAGGTCACACTGCGCCAGCTGATAACCAGCGCCAAGTTCGTCAAGCTCGGCGATGGCCTCGAGTCGCTCGCTGGACTCGACGGAAATGCGGACGTCGCTTGGATAGAACAGAAAGGCGTAAGCCTGCTCCTCCCGGCGTCCTACGCGTCCGCGCAGCTGGTACATCTGGGCGAGGCCGAGTTCGTGCGCGTCGTCGACGATCAGCGTGTTCGCAGCGGGGATGTCCAGCCCGCTCTCGACTATCGTCGTGCAGACAAGGATGTCTATCCTTCCCGCAGCAAATTCGGACATCGTCTTTTCAAGCGCCGACTCCGTCGTTTTGCTGTGCGCCACCGCGATGTTGAACTTTGGGAAGAGGCGCTTGAGCATGACGGCGCGCTCTTGCAGATCGTTTATTCTGTTATGGACGAAGAATATCTGCCCGCCGCGGTTCTTCTCGCGCAGCACCGCGTTTTTCAGGAGCTCCTCGGAGAAGGGCCTCACCACGGTGATGACCGGCAGCCTTCTCTGCGGCGGAGTCTGCAAGACCGACATGTCGCGCAGTCCGCTGATAGAGAGCGAAAGCGAGCGCGGTATCGGCGTCGCGGAGAGCATAAGCATATCGACTCCAGGCATCGACCTTTTCAGATGTTCCTTGTGCATGACGCCGAAACGATGCTCTTCGTCGACGATCACAAGGCCTAGATCCTTGAATTTTACGTCGTCGGCCAGTATGCGGTGGGTCCCGATAAGGATATCCACCTTGCCCTCGCTGAGATCCTGCAAGATTTTTTTCTGCTGCCCAATGGGGACGAAGCGCGATATCGCCTCTACGCGTATCGGCGTATTCGCAAAACGAGCAGTGAAGGTCTCAAAATGCTGCTGGGCGAGCAGCGTCGTCGGCACCATGATCGCCGTCTGTTTCCCAGCAAATACCGCCTTGCCCGCCGCGCGGATCGCGACTTCGGTCTTGCCGAAGCCGACGTCGCCGACGATGAGGCGGTCCATCGGTACGGGGCGCTCCATGTCGCGCTCCACGTCTTCGATCGCCCGAAGTTGGTCGACGGTCTCTTTATAGGTGAAACTTTCCTCCAGTTCGCGCATCATCTCCCGATTATCGGGAAAGGAAAAGCCTTTGCTCACCTCGCGCTCGGCGTATATTTGAACAAGTTCCGCGGCTGCCCGTTCCGCCAGCAGCTTCGCCTTTGAAGCGGCCCGTTTCCAGTGCGAGCCTTTCAGATTGTCGGCTGTCGGCTCCTGCCCCGGCAGCGGCGACCACGGCGAGATCTTATGGAACTGCATCACGGGTATGAGCAGCCGGCGTTCCTCTGCGAACTGCAGAATGAGATACTCCTGCTCTCCCTCCGCGGTCTTCACCTGCTCCGCGCCCAAATAAACGGCCACGCCATATTCGTCATGTACGACCCATTGTCCGGGAATGAGCCCCGCCCCCCAGTCGCTGGGCGCCCGGTTTTCAATGCGCCGTCTCGCCACCGTGATGCCCGAAAGTTCGAGGTCGGTCATTACGGCGATTTTTGCGTCGCGGTCGATGAAACCCTCGCTCAGAATCCCCTCACAGGAATCAAAACCATTGAGCCGCCCCCACTGCAGATTGCGCTCGGCCTCCGAGACGACCTTGATCTTGAAACCCTCTCTGATCAAAGAGAGGCAGTATAGCTCAACATCTTTAAGTTTGCCCCGAAAATTCGGAAA
The DNA here is from genome assembly GCA_934511335.1 of uncultured Cloacibacillus sp. Taxonomy (GTDB): domain Bacteria; phylum Synergistota; class Synergistia; order Synergistales; family Synergistaceae; genus Cloacibacillus. The sequence continues at coordinate 4,985 of CAKSWL010000175.1, forward strand.
CTGCATGACCGCCATCCGCACTGCGCAGTTTTTGACATCCGGCAGGATGCGGAGCCTTTTATAGGCGGTGAGAGCGGCGCAGAGCTTTTCCCAAGCCTCCCACGGTACGGCCCCCTCGCGATCGAGACTCTTCCAGAGCCAGACGGCATTTTCCGCCGTCGTATCGAGGCCGTGAGGGTCAAAAAAAATCACCCGCATATCAGCGGGGAAATAATTTTCCAGCACATTGTCGGATTTTGAGACAAGGCTCTGCAC
>CAKSWL010000176.1 GCA_934511335.1 uncultured Cloacibacillus sp.
TGATACTGGCGCGGACGCTTCCGGCGCTCGAGGCGGGGAACGCGCCGCGCCGGCAGCAAAACGAGGCCGAGGCGACCTACTTCGGACGCCGCCGTCCCGCGGACGGCGAAATAAATTGGGACAAAAGCGCAGTGGAGATTTATAATTTGATACGTGCAGTGACGCACCCCTTCCCGGGAGCCTTTACTGAGCTGTCGGGAAAAAAATACTATATATGGAAGGCGCGCCCGCTTGCGGCGCCGCGCGCGGACGACGCCGCGCCGGGGCGGATCGTCAGCGTTCGCCCGCTCATCGTCGGCACCGGCGGCGGCCTTCTGGAAATACTTAGCCTCCAGCCCGAGGGCGGAGAGGAAGGAGATGCTTTATAATGAAATTGTTCATCACCGGAGTAAACGGCTTCATCGGCACGCACCTGCTGGAAAATATACTCGCCAAAACTGACTGGGAGGTCGACGGTTTCGACATCGCCTCCTCTAATCTCGCCCCCTATGAGGGGAACGGCCGCTTCGCCTTCCGCAAGGGAGACATCTTTAAGGACAACGAAATACTCGAAGCCGAAGTGATCAAGGCCGACGCCGTCATCCCGCTCGCGGGGATCGCCAAGCCCGCCTATTACATCAAGAAGCCCGTCTGGACCTTCGAACTCGACTTTGAGCAGAACCTTAAAATGGTGCGCCTCTGCGCGAAGCACGGCAAACGGATAATATTCCCCTCGACCTCCGAGGTTTATGGGATGAGCGGCGACACGGAGCTCAAAGAGGACGAAAGCCCGCTCATCACCGGCCCCATCGTCAAGATGCGCTGGATATACAGCTGTTCCAAGCAGATGATGGACCGCATGATAATGGCCTACGGTCAGGAACAGGAGCTGCAATACACCCTTTTCCGCCCCTTCAACTGGGTCGGCCCGCGCCTCGACACGTTTAAGGACGCCGAGGAACGCCGAGCGCGCTCCGTCACACAGATGCTCTACGACATCCTCTATCGCCGCAAAATCTCTCTCGTCAACGGCGGCGAGCAGCGCCGCAGCTTCACCTGGATCGGCGACGGCATCGAAGGATTGATGGCCATTATCGAAAATAAAAACAAAAAGGCCGACGGCGAGATCTTCAACATCGGCAACCCCGCCAATAACTACTCGATAAAGGAGCTCGCGGAGCTGCTGATCGACGAGGCGAAAAAATTCCCGAAATTCCGCGCGGCCGCAGAAGCTGCCGAACTTGAGATCATCCCCGCCTCGGCCTACTACGGAAAGAGCTACGACGACATGCAGAACCGCCTGCCATCCGTTAAAAAGATGGAGAACAAGCTTGGCTGGAGGCCGAAGACGGGCATGCGCGAGACGCTTCATAAAACGATCGCCTGGTACGCCGATAATGAGGCCAAGTAATGACGCGCCTCGCCATTAAGGTCGACGTCGACACGCTGCGCGGCTACCTTGAAGGCGTGCCTCGCCTGCTGGACCTCTTCAAAAGAAAAAAAATCAGGGCCAGCATCTTCTTCTCCTTCGGCCCCGACAATTCAGGCAAGGCGATACGGCGCGTCTTCCGCCCCGGCTTTATCGCCAAGATGATGCGCACCAAAGCCCCGTCGACCTATGGGTTGAAGACGCTCCTGTACGGCACGCTGCTTCCCGCGCCGCTGATAGTCCCGCGCGACCCCGCCATCGTACGCCGCGCGGCGGACGAGGGACACGAGACGGGCATCCACGCCTGGGATCACGTTTACGTGCAGGACTGCCTGGCAAAAATATCAAAGCAAGAATACCTCGCGCTTTACGGTAAGGCGGCGGCGCTTTACAAAGATATCTGCGGGCGCGAAGCTGCGGAAATCGCCGCCCCCGGCTGGCAGCTGTCGCACGCCGTCCTCGAGGCGGAGCGCGAGCTCGGCCTTCGCTACGCCAGCGACGTGCGCGGATACGCCCCCTTCCTGCCGGTCTTTGAAGGCGTCGAATACGAGGTGCCGCAGATACCGACGACCCTCCCGACGATGGACGAGATCTACGGCCTGCCGAAAATCAACGACGTCACGCTCCCGAAGGCCTGGCTTGACGGGATGGGCCGGGAGTGGAACGTGCTCACCGTCCACGCGGAGATGGAGGGCATCTCGAAGCTCACCGTCTTTGAAAACTTCCTCAACCTGGCGCGGGCTCTCGGAACCGAGTTCTACACGCTCGGCGAATATGCGGCGGCGGCCCCCCTTCCGCGCGGTGAAATCGTGATGGGGAGGCTTACGGGGCGCGCGGGCACGCTCGCCGTACAGCGTGAACTATCCCCCCAGGAGGCGCCGAAAAATGCTCGATAAGCTCACGCTCACCCTGATACTCGCCTCAGCGGCGACCAACGCGCTCGGCAGCACCGTCATGAAGCACGCTTACGGCGGAGACAGCGATATGGTCTCCTCCGGCATCGCCGGCGCTTTTCTGAAAATCGCCCTCAACCCCTGGATCGTGATCGGGCTCGGCCTCTTCGGAGTCTCCTTCTTTTTTATGGCGGCGGCGCTCTCGCGCGCCGAGCTGACGCTCGCCTATCCGCTGATGTCGGGCGTCGTCTATCTGCTGCTACTCGCGATCGGCTTTTTTATATTTCATGAAAAGATCACGCTCCTGAGGATCTGCGGCATGGCTTTCATCCTCGCGGGGATAACCATGCTCGCCGGCAAAAGTTAACATTTGACGGACAGGAGCTAAGGAGCAATAAAACATATGAAGATTTGTGTTGTGGGAACAGGATATGTCGGCCTCGTCACCGGCGCCTGCTTTGCGGAAAAGGGGAATACCGTCTGCTGCGTCGATATCGACGAAGAACGCATCGAGAAACTAAAAAAGGGCGTCAGCCCGATATATGAACCGGGGCTCGACGAGCTCATCGAGAAAAACCAACGCGAGGGACGCCTCTTCTTCTCAACCAAGATACAGGACGGACTCGAGGGGACCCTGCTATGCTTCATCGCCGTCGGCACCCCGCCCGCGGACGACGGGCGGGCGGATCTCGCCCAGGTGCTCGCCGCAATCGACGACATCGGCTCGGCGCTCTCGCATTCATGCTACATCGTCGTCAAATCCACCGTGCCCGTCGGCACGGGGACGCTGCTCTGCAAACGCATCAAAAACCATCTGCGCGAGCGCGGCCTGGAAAAGATAAATCTAGAGATACTTTCAAACCCGGAATTTCTTAAAGAGGGTATGGCGATAGAGGACTGCCTGCACCCGGACCGCGTCGTAATCGGCGCCGCCTCCGAAGAGGCGCGCGCGGTAATGCGGGAGCTTTACCGCCCCTTCGCCGGCGATGAGAAGATAATCTTCATGGACCCAGCCTCCGCCGAAATCACCAAATACGCGGCGAACGCCATGCTCGCGGCGCGCATCAGCTTTATGAACGAAATCGCGCAGCTCTGCGACAAAGTAGGGGCCGACGTCCTCTCCGTCAAGAAGGGGATGGCCTCGGACCGCCGCATCGGCGAATTTTTCCTCAACGCGGGCTGCGGCTACGGCGGCTCCTGCTTCCCCAAAGACGTGCAGGCGCTCTGCTACATCGGCGAAGGGCAGGGGCTGGATATGACGATGGCCTCCGCCGTCAGCAAGGTGAACCGCAAGCAGAAGGCGCAGCTCCACATCATGATGCGCGAGCGCTTTGGCGAAGAGATGGAGGAGGTAGAGGCGGCGATCATGGGACTGGCCTTTAAACCGCAGACTAACGACATGCGCGAAGCCCCCTCGATCACGCTAATCCGCGGACTGCTCAACTGCGGGACCGCCGTCCGCGCCTACGACCCGATCGCGATGGACGAGGCCCGCCGGCTGCTGCCGGAAAGCATCGCCTACGCTGAAGATCTCGAATCGCTCGTCAGCGGCGCCGACTGCGCCGTGATCGTCACCGAATGGCGGCAGTTCCAGGAGGCCGACTGGGAAAAGCTCGGCGCGCTGATGAGACGAAAGATCGTCTTCGACGGGCGCAACATCTGCGACCCGGAAAAGATGCGCGCGCTCGGCTTTGAATATTACTGCATCGGCCGCAATATGCGACCGCGGTAAACGCCGCGGCGCAAATCCAGCCTGCTAGCCCGCCGGCGCACAAGGCCGGCGGAATAAACGGTGACGACAGAGCGCAGCAAACTAAAAAAGGAGCCTGGAATAATCTATGAGACCGCTTATCGGAATACCCACACTGCCATTCAAACACAGCTACGCGGAAACCGCGCTCGCCGGCCTTGACCGGGAAGCGCTCGACTACTTCTGGCTCCTCTCGGCGCTGACGGAAAAGATCGCCGCCTCCGTCCGCGCCGCCGGCGGCGTTCCGCTGCCGCTCACGGCGACAGGCGACGCGCACGAAATAAAGGCCCTCGCCTCAAAGCTTGACGGCTTCGTCTTTGCGGGCGGCAGCGACATCGCCCCATCCCTCTACGGCGAAGGAGACAGGGGAACGATATCCCCCGACCTGGAGCGCGACCACTTTGAACTGGACCTCTGCTCAGCCGTGCTGGAAAAAGACAAGCCGCTGCTGGGGATCTGCCGCGGCTGCCAGCTGCTGAACGTTGCGCTCGGCGGAACACTGATCCAGCACCTGCCGGATATCAATAAGAGCTGGGAGCTGCACAGGCGGCCCGACGTCATGAGAGGCTGCGTACACGACGTTAAGATACTGGCTCCCCGGCTCTTCCCCAACCACAGGGGAGAGATCATGCGCGTAAACTCGATGCACCATCAGGCGGTCGGCGGACTCTCGCGCCGCGCGGAAACCGCCGCCGTCACGGAAGACGGCGTCATCGAGGCCATCTGGGCCCCCTCCTGCCGGTACGCGTTCGGCGTGCAGTGGCATCCAGAATGCCTCGCGGACGAAGATCCAGTGCAGGCCGATATTTTCCGGACTCTGGTCGTAAAGTCCGCGGAATAAAATCCGCCCGCGCAAACCGCCGGGTCACGCCATCCGAAACGCCCTAGCCGGCGCCGCGAGCACCTTCGGCTCGATCGGCTTGGCGGCGTGGGCGTTCATCCTGCTGGAAAGCTCCCTGGCGATATCCTCGTTGAAGGCGTTGGCGGTCAGCGCGATGATCTGTAGATCTGTACCGTCTTCGCCTCGCGGTAGTTTGAACCGCGTATCGCCAGCGCCGACTCGATCTCGTCAAGCGAGATCGTCTGCGTCCCATGTTGATAGTTGTAGGTCAAGACCAGTTTATCATCGAACACATACACCGCATTTACAAACGTATCAATCAGGCGTTTCTGAAACTCACGG
>CAKSWL010000177.1 GCA_934511335.1 uncultured Cloacibacillus sp.
AGGTGATGGAGGGAGCCGACGCTATGGCTAAAGCCGGCATTGCGACGGTAGAGCTGAAAGCCAAAGAGGGGCTCGCCCTCATCAACGGCACGCAGTGCATGACTTCAGTCGCCGCGCACGCCTTGGCGGACGCTCAGACGCTGAAAAAGGCCGCGGACATCATCGGAGCTCTCACCGTGGAGTCGCTGCGCGGCATCAAAAACGCCTATGACCCCCGCATACAGGAGGTCCGCAAACATTCGGGGCAGCAAGATGTTGCGGAAAATATGCGCGCGCTGCTTTGCGGCAGCGAATATGTCACCTCACAGGGCGAGCTGCGTATGCAGGATTCTTATTCGCTGCGCTGTATCCCGCAGATACACGGGGCAAGCCGCCTCGCCTTAGATTACGTGGCGTCGGTGGTGGACAACGAAATAAACGCGGTGACGGATAATCCTATCGTCTTGGTTGATACTGGAGACGTCTTTTCCGGCGGCAATTTCCACGGGCAGCCGATGGCAATCGCGGCGGACACGCTGGGCATCGCTTTAGCGGAACTCGGCAATATTTCTGAGCGCCGCATCGCCAAGCTGATCGACCCGGCGCTTAATCATGGAATGCCGGCCTTCCTTGTGAAACATGGCGGCATCAACTGCGGTTTTATGATCCCGCAGTATGTCGCGGCCGCTCTTGTCTCTGAAAACAAGGTCCTCGCGCACCCCGCGAGCGTTGATTCCATTCCCACGTCTGCGGGGCAGGAAGACCACGTCAGCATGGGAACTATCGGTGCGCGCAAGGCCGCTCAGATACTTGAAAACGTGAGAATGGTGCTCGCGATCGAGCTTATGTGCGCCGCTCAGGCCCTTGACCTGCAGGACGAAAGAAAGCTGGGGGTCGGTACGCAGGCCGCCTATGACGTGATTCGCGGCGTGGTGGACTTTATGGAAGAAGACAGGGTCTTCTATAAAGATCAGAAGGCGGCGGCCCGGCTTATAGCAAACGGTACGCTGGTGGATGCTGTGGAGGCGGCGGCGGGGGAATTAAAATAACAAACGCGCCTATTTTTTTTCGCCGGGCATAGCTTATAATTTAAAACAGTCTTCGGGGGAGGACGCCCATTGTCTGGATAACGGAAGGCGCGTTCTTCCCACCACACTTTTTATGAAGAAAGATATAGGACGGCAAAGATGAATGTAAAAATCACGGTAATAGGCGCACCGTCAATTGAAATCGATGAAAAGCCTCTGCGGCTTCCCTTGAAAAAAGCCGAGGCCATCGTCTATTACCTTGCCGTCGAAGGAAGCGCCAGCCGTGAGAAGCTGGCTTCCATCTTCTGGGGCGCTAAAGATGAAAATTCCGCTTATAATAATTTTCGCAACGCCCTCTATCTTCTCAACCAGCACTTTCCAAAAGACTTTATAAAATCCGATCGCAGAAGCGTTTCTCTCGCTGATTTCGTCTGCGATCTGCGCGACATCGATAAAATAAGCGACATCAAGCATCCGCTTCCGCGCAATCTTGCCGACGACTTGCTGTACGGTTTTGATGTATCGGAGTGCTCAGATTTCGGCAATTGGCTGCTGATCGTCCGTTCTTATTTCAAAACGAAGGTCACGGAGCTTCTCAAGGCGCGTGTAACTGCCTGCTACGAGGCGCAGGACGAGGAGAACCTCGAGGCTTCGCTCGAAACGCTTGTCGCGGTTGACCCGTTCGACGAGGATTCGACTCTCGAGCTGATGGACCTCTACTTTAATCGGCGCGGAGCGGCGAAGGCCAGTTTCCTTTTTCGTGAATACAGGCGGAGGATGCGCGACGAATTGGCGCTTTCGCCGTCGGCGCGGGCAGAGGAATATTTTGAACGGATGCTGATGCTGGGCTCTCAGGGCGCGGATAAAGAGTGCGACGCTCCCGACGCTTTCTTTATCGGAAGAAATGAGGAGCGGCGAAAAATCCTTGAAAGGCTCGAACGAGAGGACAAACGCACGATCGCGATCTTTATAGACGGCGAGGCCGGCATCGGCAAAACCTCGCTGCTGCATAAAATCATGCCGTTTATAGACCCTAAAAACAATCTAATGCTTTCAACGCGCTCTTACGAAGCCGGCCTAGATTACCCATATTCTTCATGGAGCAATTTGGTTTCTCAGGCGGCCCTTTATTGCAGCGATGAGACGATCGAAAAAAGCGGCGTCAATATTTCGCTGCTCTCAAGTGTCTTTCCAAACCTTATGGGAGACAGGCGCATCGTTCACAACGCAGATTCCGCGATCGTATCCGAAAGAACGCCGATCACTGTGGGAAAGGCCGTCAGCCGCCTTGTACGTCACGTGGCAGCCGGCCGGCGGCCCGTGATCATACTTGAGGACCTTCACTGGTTCGACGTTCAGTCGACGCAGATGCTTGAGGTTTTCATCGAGAGCCTCTCTGGGCCGGCGACAATATTCATTACCAGCCGTCCCGAGAAAAGTCCTTACATAATGCGTACCCTATCCCGTCTTGAGGCGGAAGGCTTTATAAACTTCCTGCATATCCCGCTCGGCCCGTTAGATCGCAGCGACACCGCCTCATTTTGCCTCCGTTTCCTTGATAAGGCGCTGCTGGAATCTAAAGAGAGCGATTATTTTTATAAAAAGACCGAAGGCATCCCCCTCCTCCTCACTGAAATAATAAAAACGCTGAGGGCGAACTCAAATGCTGAGCTCTCGGGCGGCGGCCTCGGCGGGGTGATGCTCGCGCGCTTTGGCGAGGTATCCGAGAAGCCGCGCGAATTTTTAAGGATACTCTCCGTTTTCACAGACGGAGCCTCGATACAATCCATCGCCACGATAATGAACGAACCGCAGTCAGCAATTTATCCGATAGCGGAAGAACTGCTCGGCAAGCGGCTTATCAAAGAGGTGCATACGATAGACGACGGGGCGCGAGTCGACTTCCGCCACGCGATGCTCAGAGAGTGCGTATATGACTCCATCCCCGGCTTCAAACTCAGCGAATATCATAAAAAGGCAGCCGATATGCTCAATAGGCGCTATTCTCCACAGAAATGGGATCCGGCTCTGAACTCGATGCTTTGTTATCATTACACCAAGGCCGGATTGCCGGAAAACGTCCTCAAACAGCACCTGCGTGAAATGATATTCGACATAACGCTCAACCATGACCTCTTCCCCCTGATACAGGACGATATTCTTTATTCATGTTCTTCTCCATACAACGACAGGTCCGATACGGAAAAGAAAATGGACGAAATTGGGCGCCTGTTTGCCGCCATTCAAAACAACATTTACGGAGAATACCGTAAAGAGGTGCTGCGTATGGAGGCTTCCTACATGGAGCTTTGCGGCGGCTACCTCGTCTGTTGGGGCGATTACGAGAAGGCCCGCGTGCTGCTGAACCGCGCCATGAAAATATCGCGCGAGCATTCATTCAGTACGACTTACATACACTGTCTTGCAAACATGGGACACCTTTTCCTGCAGACCGACAACGCGGCGATGCTGATGCACACGGCACGGGAAATGCTGCGCGCCGCTCACGACGAAGAACGCGAAAAATATATCGGCATTGCCCTGCGCTACATCGGCGTCGCCTTTCAAATAATGGGCGACTACGCAAAATCGGAAAAGGTGATGAACCGCTCTATAGAGGTATTTAAGGAACAGGAGCTGCTGGGCAAAAAATACACGTTGAGCATGCTGGCGGCGGAATGCTATATCGGAGAGAACTATCACTGGCAAGGAGATTTTGAGCGCGCGGTAGCCCACTTTGAGCATTGCATCTCCGTCTGCGAGGGGAAAAAACTGTTCTGGTGCAGCAGCCACTTTCACGCCCACTTGGCCGATGTGGCTTTTGATTTGGGCGATATGGATATGATGTATAGCAACGTCGGCCGCGGCGCAGAAATATTTGAGCGCTGCCAGGGAGGGCGCTGCGGGTCGATTCTCTACAGTCTGAAATCGATAGCGGACGCCGAACAAAAACGTTATAAGGACGCCTACCGCTCACTGGAGATCGGAGAGCTGCTTTCGGCGCCGATAAGAAAACGTTCATGGATATCGGTCCACGCGATGGCGAAGGCCTATCTCGCCAAGATGCTTGAAGAAGGAGGTTTGCCCCCGCAGTTTAACAAGATACTCAAAAAATCTTCAAAAGAATACGCCGAAGAGGCCGCCGCCATCTATTCAAAAATACCAGTTCCGCATCGGGTCAAAATGCTGCGGGAGCGGTTCGGGCTTTAATTGAGGCAAAACATCCGCTGTTGAATAAGGGTGGGTGCTCTGTCTGTTCTTGTTGTTTTGCCCTTTTACAATTTAAATAGTTCAAACCTATTTAGGAAATTCTGTGGCGGAAATATTTTTTAAAAAGCGGTTTTAGTAGAGTGATCTGTACATGTCATCCAAAGATAGAGGGCGAAATAAAAGAGGTAAAGATGCGATCTTTGAGCATGGCTGCATATTTCTCAAAGCAGAAAGACGTTTCTTGCAGAATCGTATTCGCTTTGTGGAGGAGACTGTATGCCGCGGGAACAAACATCCATAATCAGCTTGTCCCAGAGAGCGCGGTAACGGAAGATGCCGTTGCCATGCCGTCCTGCGGCGCGCGGCTCTTCAACGGCCGCGCCGCAGGACGGCTGCGTGTCTTATTTTTTGTTTTTTCGTCTGTTTTTCTCAAAATCGGCGCGCATTTGCTCTCTCAGCTCCGGTTCCGTCAGCACGCGGAGCACCGATGTGCCGATTATCCTTGCGCCGCGCCTCATCGCATCGTGCGCGGCGTCCGTCAGCGTCGCCGCCGCGAAGTCGCGTGTGTGCGCCTGAAAGACTTTCCCGGCGGAGATGCCAAGCTCCGGTTGTATCGCCGGACAGTGATACGTGACGTCGCCGACGTCGGAGGAGCCCATAAAGCCTTTGCACGGCGACACCTTGAAGCCTTCGGATTCCATCAGCTCCGCCGCCATTTTCTCCGCTGTTTCGTTGGGTGTCATATCCTTGAACGGCAGTTCGAAGCGCCGCCACGTGACCTCCGTGCCGGTGGCGAGCGCGGCGCCTCTGGCGCAGTTGAAGACTTTCTCGACCACCGTTTCAAGATAATCGTTTTGCGGCGTGCGGAAGTAGAACTGCCCGACTGCGCGCTCGGGCACGATGTTCGGCGCGGCGCCGCCGTAGGAGACGATGCCGTGCATGCGCACCTCTGGGCGCACGTGCTGTCGCAGCATGTCTATAGCTT
>CAKSWL010000178.1 GCA_934511335.1 uncultured Cloacibacillus sp.
ATTTAGGTGTCAGCGGTGTCAGCAGACGGTTTTATTAAGAACTGGACGGAAAAAATCAGGGCTGACACGTTCGGTTGGTTTTTGCAAAGGGTGTCAGCAGAACAAAAAGGAGGCAAGGATAAAAATGAGCTCATACAAACACCGAATGGCCGAAGGAGCCTTCCGGGATTTTCCGGCCATCAAGAAGGACTGTGACAGCTATAAGCTGATGCTGGACGCCCAGGCGCTTGCCGGCGGCGGCTGTATGTACGACGAACGGGTGGACGGCGGAGGCGCGTCCGGCGGCGCCGCCGAGAGGTATCTTGAGCGGTATAACGACCCGGTGCTGCGGAAGCTTCAGGCGCTTGCAGACAGTATCTATACGGCTTATTGCGAACTGCCGCCCACCGAGCGCAGAGTGATTGCCTTACGCTACTGGCAAAACCTTGATGTCCCCGATGTCGCCCATGAACTAAAGTTCAGTGAAAGTAATGTTTACAGGTATGTCCGCAGCGCGCTCAGCTATCTTTATCGGCAGATTTTAAGCGTTCAACCGTTACTTGAAGACTGGAGAGCGGGCAGGCTAAAATAAACTTGTGCGCAAGAAACTAAAAGAAAAGCTATACTCGTAGTGCCATTCCTTGCGTATTGGTCAAAAAGTCAAAGGTCAAATTGTGCTTGAATTGTTGCAAATCTTTTGGCAGGATTTTCTGCTATAATTTTCTACAATGGAATTTACCGTAAGCAGACACGAGCGAACGAGAGCCGCTTCTTCCGTCAGAGAGGCGGCTCTCGTCTTGTTTGTGTGCGTGCCATATCCCATATCTTTTATTTCTACTTATAGAAAGGAGGCGGTTAAATGGCCGTCGAACTGAACGAGAGACAGGAGATGTTTTGCCAGGCGTATGTCTTCGAGTGCAAGGGCAACGCGACAGAGGCGGCCATCAAGGCCGGCTATTCGGAGAACAGAAAGTCGGCAGGTGAGCACGCATCAAGGTTGTCAAGGAATGTCAAGATTAAGGCGAGGATCGCGGAATTAAAAAAGGAACGCCTGAAAATAAACGGGTACGATAAGGATATGCTTAAAGATACCTGTATAGAGGAGCTTCTGAATGTGGCGACTTCACGGCTTACTAATTATGTGCAACTGTCTCCCGATGCCGGCGATCCGCAGCGGGAAGAGGTCTTGAAGGATATTGCGGCTGCCCACGGAGGCCAAATGAGCTTGGATTTCGGAGGAATGCTGATTACTCCGTTATACGCACTGACCGATGAAGAGGAAGGGCCGCTTAAGACTATAAAGTTCGGCAAGCATGGGCTTGAGTTGGAGATGCACGATAAGATAGCGGCAATCAAACTGTTGTCCGAGATCGCCGGATTTAAGGAGGCGGACGGAGCTGTCAGCGTCAATATCAGTGCCGCTGGCGTCATTCATGAGATAGAGGAGAGGCGGCAGGCCAATGCCTGAGGAAACTAACGAACAGCTTGTTCAGATCGTAGAGCGATGGCGCGGCAGCCCGTATGATTTCGTGACAGAGTGCCTGGGCGCAAAGCCGACTCCGCAGCAGAAAGATGCACTCATGGCCATAGCAAAGCCCGGCGCGAGAGTCAGCATCACGTCGGGACACGGTACGGGAAAGTCTACGCTTTTTTCGTGGATAGCTTTCTGGTGCATCTGCTGTTTCTGGGATGTGAAGGTCGCAGTCACGGCGCCGACGTCTCACCAGCTGACTGACATTCTCTGGGCCGAAATGGCAAAGTGGCACAGCCGCATGCTGGAATTCTGGCGTAACGCAATAACCATTAAAGCAGACAAAGTGACGCTGAACGGCTCCCCCGGCTTCATCGTAGCCCGAACGAGCCGCAAGGAAAACCCTGAGGCGCTACAGGGCTTTCACGCAGAGCATATGGTCTTTCTTATAGACGAGGCCTCCGGAGTTCCGGAGCAGATATTTGAGGCGGCACAGGGCGCGCTCTCGACGGAGGGCGCGAGAATCCTTATGGCGTCCAACCCAACGAGGTTGACCGGTTACTTTTACAACTCGCACCATAAGAACCGTGATTCGTGGACGCGCTTTCGCTTCAGCTGTCTTGATAGTCCGAATGTCGATAAGTTGTATCCGGCAAAGATAATAGAGGATTACGGCGAAGACTCGGACACTTATCGCGTGCGAGTCTTAGGGGAATTCCCTCTAGCGTCGGATCTTCAGTTTATACCGGCCGACGTGATCGATAGGGCGTACGGCAAGCATCTGCGGCAGGAGATGTTCAATTTCGCGCCTGTGATCCTAGGCGTCGACGTCGCAAAGTTCGGCGGCGACAGGTCGGTTATTTTTCTGCGGCAGGGGCTCATGAGCAGGATCCTATTTCAGAAGCGCGGGATCCTGCCGGAGGACCTTGCCGCGCGAGCTGCCGCTCTATGGGATGAAAACAAGGCCGACGGCTGCATCGTGGATGCGACCGGTGTAGGCGAGGCGGTGATCAGCAGTCTGCATCTGATGAACAGGAGCCCTATAGCGTTTTACGCAGGAGAGAGGGCGATGCTTGAAAACTGTCTGAACCGGCGTGCCGAGGTCTGGTACAAGATGCGCCAATGGCTGCGCGAGGGCGGTGCGATCCCGCCGGATCCCGATCTTCGCGACGATCTTGTCTCGCCCGAATACGGATACAATCAGCGCGGCAAGATCGTCCTGGAAAAGAAGGAGGACATGAAGAAGCGCGGGCTGGCTTCTCCGGATCTTGCCGACGCGCTGGCTCTTACTTTCGCCGCGGATGTAAGGCCGAGCGGCGCTGTGTTGTCTCGTTCGGCACGCGGCAGGGTCGCGAAAACAAAGGATCCATTTTAAAGGAGGTGAGGGATTATGGGAGGTCTTTTTGGAGGCGGCAGGCAGCAGCCTTTGCCGCCGACGCCTGTGCTTGCGCCGGAGGCGGCGAGCGTGAGCCGCGCCGGTTTTTCGGACGGCGAGACGGCGATCAGTAAAATATTGCGTGAGCAGCGCCGGCGCAGAGGATATGGCAGCACCATGAAGAGCGGCGCGAACGCGCTGGATAGTTCCGGCGCAACGAAGAAGCAGAAGTTGGGTGAGTAGATATGAGGCAGGATAAGCTTATCGAACTGAGGCAGAAGTTCGGCCGCAGAAAATCCGCGCTTGCTTTGGAGCGCAGCAAGGTTTCTCCGGAATGGGCGGAGCTCTATAACTATATCTATCCGCGAAGAGGGCGGCTTTCCGGCGAGTCTCCGAATGGCAAGGCAAAGTTCAAGCTTTTTGATTCGACGGCCAAGAAGGCGGTGCGTATTCTGGCGGCTGGTATGCAGAGCGGCCTCACGTCCCCGTCGCAAAGATGGTTTACGTTGTTGCCCGGGAATCCTGAGATGTACGATTACAAGCCCATGCGGCAGTGGTGCAACGAGGTTGAGGATATCGTCTATACGGTGCTGGCGGGGAGCAATTATTATACCTGCACGCATGCGAGTTATGAGGAGATCGGCATTATCGGCACGTCTGCGATGATGATGCTGCCGGATTACGAGGACGTCATCCGCTGCCATACTTTCACGGGCGGCGAGTATTATCTCGGCTCTTCGGGCACGCGCGGGCGCATCGACGTATTCTATGAGGATATCCAGATGACGGCCTCTCAGATCGCCTCGGAGTTCGGCACGGAGAATCTCTCGGTCTCGGTGAAGGAGGCTCTAGAGAATAATCCCGACCGGTGGTTTAAGGTGGCACATGCGATCGAACCGAATGACGCCTATGTGCGGGACGAGATCGGGGCCTTTGGTTTTCCCTTTCTTTCAGCCTATTGGGAGGAGGGCGGAGAACACGATCGGTTTCTCGGTCTCTCCGGTTTTGCGAATTTTCCCGTTTTTGCGCCGCGCTGGGATTTTTGCAGTTCGGATATCTACGGCTACGGCCCCGGAGACGAGTGCATCGAAGACAATAAGACGCTGCAGATGATGAAGCGGGATTATCTGAACGCGGTCAAGAAGATCGTGGATCCGCCGCTCTTGGCCGACGTCGCGTACCAGAATGACGTTCTGGATTTTTCTCCAGGCGAGGTGAATTTTGTCTCGATGAACGGTACGTCGAGCGCGCGGCCGATCGTGCCGCTGCTGGATCTGCGAGTGGACATGAACGCGCTTTTGTCCGGCATCGCCGACGCGCGGCAGTCTATCCGCGAGAGTTATTTTGTCGACCTTTTTATGATGGTGGCGAACGCGCAGGACAGAGACAAGACGGCGCGCGAGATCGCCGAGCTGCACGAGGAGAAGCTTTCGGTGCTGGGGCCGGTGCTGGAGAGGCTCTCGAAGGAGCAGCACAGCCCTTCTATCGAGGCCTGTGTGAATTATTGCCGCGAGGCCGGCCTTCTGCCCGAACCTCCGGAGAATCTGGAGGATGAGTCGCTGAAGATCGAATATACCTCTATCTTCGCCCAGGCGCAGAAGATGAGCGGGCGTGCGCCGCTGGAGCAGTTTATTTCCTTTACCGGCCATATGATGGCGTCGAGCCCTGATTTGATCGACGTCCTGAATATGGACGCGGCGGTCCGCCGCTATGCGGATCTGTTGTCGGTTCCGGCAGAGGTGCTTCGCTCGCCGGAGG
Source organism: uncultured Cloacibacillus sp. (assembly GCA_934511335.1). Lineage (GTDB taxonomy): Bacteria > Synergistota > Synergistia > Synergistales > Synergistaceae > Cloacibacillus. The sequence goes on from CAKSWL010000178.1 coordinate 4,584, forward strand.
AGGTGGAGGATATCCGGAAGCAGCGCGCACAGGCCCAGGCGCAGCAGGAGGAGCTCGCACAGGCCCAGCAGTTGGCGGCGGCGACGCAGCAGGCGGCCGCCGGCGCAAAAACGATGAGCGAGACGGATGTCAGCGGCGGCAACTCGCTGCTCGACAGCCTAACGGGAGTGTTTTTAGGTGGAGAAGAGAAAGAGCGAGGGCGCACGTCTGACTGAGAGCGCCGTGAAGAGGCTGCTTTCCACAAAGGAGGGCTGTTTTTTTCTCGGTCTGCTGCTTTCCAGGAGCGGCGTCGACGAGCCCTCTATTGACGTGAATAATATGTATCTCACCTGCGCGAACGAAGGAAGGCGCGCGTTAGGCCTCTGGCTCAAGCGGCTTATCAAGCAGTATTGCGGGGCGGGGGCCTGCAGCAAGTGCGTGAATGTTTTTGAATCTGCAAACGCGCTTGATAAGGCGCGCAGGGACAAGGAGGCGGAAGGTGACGTTTTCGGCTTTCAGGAGAAGGAGGGACGCTGGCCCGATGAATAGGTTGTATGATAACGAAAAAGCTCCGCTGCCGAAGCTTTTCAGGGTGGTGCTGATGC
>CAKSWL010000179.1 GCA_934511335.1 uncultured Cloacibacillus sp.
ATGACGGCGGTGTTGTGGGCGATATTGTGACCGCCGAGGAGGAAATGCTGGCGGTGCTTAACCGGGAACTGTACTATACGGCGCTCAAGCAGCTGTTCGCCACGGCTGCGGTCATCTCGCTGGAAAACACGCTGCTGGAGCTGCTGCCGCTGCCGCGCCAGCTCGAAGAAGACTTCCGCCTTGTCGAGCGATTCGCGCGTGACGAAAAAGTACTTTCCGTATTTTTCGAAGATCGGGCGTCCCCAGCGGACGGCGATCCAGTAATTGAAGAGGCCGCCTAAGATACTGCCCGCGATGCCGCTGAGTATCACGATGAATATATTCATTTCGCCCTTCCAGGCGAGATAACCGGCGGGAGGGACCACTACCTCGCTGGGAAACGGGAAGAAAGACGACTCAAGAAACATGAGCCCGACGATCCCCGGATATCCCATGTGGCCGATGACCTCAACCAGCCAGTGTATGAGGCTCCCGAAAATTTCAACGCCGCTGCTGAAAAAAGATGATATTGCCTCCAACGCAAAACTCCTCTCATGATTCCCATAGTTTTTTCACACGGTAAAAAGATATACTCAAAGGTGATAAAAGTCTATAGCGGCCGGTGTAAACGCATGAAAAAATATCCTTTACAAGCGCCGCGCACGGCCTTACCGGCGCGGGAGTCAATCTTTTGCGCGTTTGTCACGTCTAGTCGTTTGAAACCTTTGCCTCTTTGCGCTAAAATGCAGCATGGAAGAGAAGTGTTTTTATGATTGCAAAGGAAGGAGGAGTCATATTGCTTCCGCTACCGAAGCTTGCGCTTGTTATAGCAGGTAATTTTTCCGCGGATGAGGAAAACGCCGACCCCGGGATCCTGCTGGGTTATCTGCCGGAGGAGCTCGCGCGCTGCTGTGAGATAAAAGAATGGAGCTGCCAGCCGAGCACGCACTATTCCATGTCGATGACGCTGGCGATGGAGGAGATGTTTGAATCGCTTGTCGCCGAGGGCTACACCGGCATCATCACCGTCTGCGGCAGCGGCGTAATGGAAGAGATGGCCTATCTGGTCGACCTCCTCTGGCAGCACCCGGAACCGGTGATTTTCGCCAACCTCATGGTACAGGGGCGGGCCGGGCTGAAAGAGGGGCTCATAAACCTGCACTGTGCGGTGCTTGCCGCGACCTCTCCCGAAGCGAGGGATAAAGGCGTGCTTCTCTGCTCCAGCTGTGAACTGTTCGACGCCGACGAAGTGACGCTCGTGAACCCGGGCTCGCCGGACAACGCCTTTCAGTCGCCCGAAAAGGGATCTGTTGGGAAGATGCTTAACGGAGAGATCAAATTTTTTCGTGACCTCAGACGGCCATCTTTCCTGGCGCGGAGGCCGAAGGAGCTGCCGTACGTTGAGATAATGTGGGCTTCGCTCGGCGGCGGCGACAGTCTCTTTTCCTCTCTGGCATCCAACAAGGAGCTCGGCGGCCTGATATTAGCCGGCTTTGGCGCCGGCAACGTCCCGCCGTCGTGGGTGCCGCCCGTGCGCAATATCCTGCGGCGGCGCATCCCCGTGGCGATAACCTCCCGTTGTTTCCAGTGCCACGTACATAAAACGAACGATTTTGAGGGTTCATTTGAAAAACTTACGGAAATGGGGGTAATGTCGGGCGGCAGGCTCAACCCGCTCAAGGCGCGCATACGTATGTCCTTGGGGATATCGGCGGGACTCACCGAGAACGGCCTCAGCCTCTACATGCTGAACCAGCCTGTCAGCGACGACATAAACGCTTTATATAAATGAAAATATACTGCTTGACGCTTGGCTGCGCGAAAAACAGGGTGGACGGCGAATGCCTCGCCGGAGCGCTCGCCGCCGCGGGGCACGTGCTCGTACCGGCGGTAGAGGAGGCAGAATGCGCGCTGGTAAATACCTGCGGCTTCATCCGCCCCGCGGTGGAGGAAAGTATCGCCGCCATCCTGGACCTTGAAGAGCTCAAAAGAGATAAAAAACTGCAAAAGATCGGCGTCGTGGGCTGCCTTGTGAACAGGTACGAGAGAGACCTTCCCTCGGAGGTGCCGTTGGTGGATTTTTGGGCGAAAACCGAAGACTGGAAATTTGTCCTCGAACAGCTCAATAGCCCTGGGGACGACGAGCGCCGCCGGGGGACGCTGCCCTCGTCGTCAAAATATACCCGTTACCTAAAGATAAGCGAGGGCTGCGGCAACCACTGCACGTACTGCGCCATTCCCGGCATCCGCGGACCTCTGCGCAGCCTGCCGGCGGCGGTGATCGTGAAAGAGGCCCAGCAGCTTGTCTTAGAGGGCGCGCGCGAACTCTGCGTGGTCGGACAGGACCTCACCGTTTACGGTACGGATATTGACGGCCGGCCCCGCCTCAGAGAACTGCTCGACGCCCTCGAAAGTTCGCTGCCGCGCGACATCTGGATAAGGCTGCTGTATCTGCACCCCTCGCGGGTCGACCGCGCGCTTCTTGAGCGCGTCGCGGCAGGGCGGCAGCTCCTTCCCTACCTCGACATCCCCGTACAGCATGGCGACCCGGAGATACTGGCGGCGATGAACCGCGGCATCGCGCCTGACGCCCTTCGCGCGATCTTTCGCACGGCGCGTGAAATAAATCCGGATTTTGCGCTGCGCACCACCTGCATGGTAGGCTTCCCCGGGGAAACGAAACGGCGCTTTGGCAATTTGATGGACTTTGTCAGAGAGGTAAAGTTTGACCGGATGGGGGCCTTTACCTTCTTCCCCGAAGAGGGCACCGCGGCGGCGGCGATGGCCGGCCAGGTGTCCGAGCGGACGAAAGACGGGCGTCTCGGCGAGCTTATGCGCCTTCAGGAAGAGATATCCTTTGAACGACAGCAGCAGTTTATCGGCCGTAAATTAAAGGTGCTGGTGGAAAAAGTAGCAGGGGAAGAAAAATACGCCGAGGGCCGCTCCTTCCGGGAGGCGCCCGAGGTGGATGGCATAATAGAGATACGCAACATAAGGGAAGATCTGAAAGAGGGCGACATCATAACCCTGCGCGTTACAGAGGCGATGCCGCACGACATGACAGGAGAAGAGATATGATACTGACCACGGAAATGAAGACCTGGTATGGAATGATAGCCACCTTCGGCACCCTCGGACGCTTCTCGAAGATGCCGGGGACCCTAGGCTCGCTGGCCGGCACCGCGCTGTGGCTGCTGTTTGGAGGCATACCGCTTTGGGCCATCGCGGCCGTGGCGGCCATCGGCTGCTGCGCCGCCGATAAATACGAGCGGGCTGCGGAGCGCGAAGACCCGGGGGAGGTCGTCATCGACGAGGTCGTCGGCGTATGGATATCCTCCTGGGGCTTCGATTTGACCTATGCGGTGGTCGCGCTCTTCCTCTTTCGCATCGTCGATATAACGAAGCCCTTTCCCGTCAAAGAATTTGAAAAACTTCCAGGCGGAGTCGGCATCATGGCCGACGACATCGCAAGCGGCGTGATAGTAAACCTGCTCCTGCACTTTATACACTGGTTCCTCTTCGCGGGGGGGCTGGCGGCGGTTTTGGGGATGATTGGCAAATGACGGAAAAACTTGACATCCTTGCCGCTTGCGTGATCAACAACTTCCGCGAACGCGGCCTTTCGCTTTCGCTCGCCGAATCGTGCACCGGCGGGATGATCGCCGCCGCTCTGACCAGCGTCCCGGGAGCCTCCGACATCTTCTGGGGATCGGCCGTCACATACATAAACGGTGCGAAAGAGCAGATCCTGGGAGTATCTCACCTCACACTGGAAAAACATGGCGCGGTCAGCGAAGAGTGTGCACGTGAGATGGCGGAGGGCGCACGCAGGATATATGGCGCCGACGTTGCGATGAGTGTGACCGGTATCGCGGGCCCCGGAGGCGGTTCGGAGCTGAAACCGGTCGGGACGGTCTGGTTCGGCTTCAGCTCGCGGGAAGGGACGGAAGCTTTTCGCTGCCGTTTTGACGGAGACCGCTCTGAGATCCGCCGCCAGACCGCGGAGCGAGTCCTGACCTTCCTGCTCAAAAAATGCGCCTCCGAAGAGGGGCGCGGCGGAGGCGCAGAATAATGGGTGGCTGAATTCCTCCGCTTGCGGGAAGGCTCCTGCGTACATTCACTTGCATAAAACTTCCGCAGGGACACACGGAGGCCCTCGGCAGATGGCTCGCCGCCAGGAAAAACGACGGGGACGGCATAAGATGGGTAGCGCCGCAAACTATCCACATAACCCTTAAATTCTGCGGCGAAATAGATCCTGAAATGGTAGAGGCGATGGCGGGACTGCTGAAAAAAGAGAACCTCGGCGGTCCGCTGGAACTGTCCGTATCCGGCGTCGGCGGCTTTCCGAAGCTCAGCGCTCCGAGAATCATCTGGACCGGCATCGGCGGAGATATCGCGGGGCTGAAAAAACTTCAGCAAAAGACGGAAGACTGTGCCTTTCGCTGCGGAGTGGCGAAAGAATGGAAAAAATTCTCGCCGCACATCACCCTTGGACGCCGCAATGAACAGGGGCCGCTTGCCGCCGAGACGCTCAAATCCATCGAAAAAGAGGCGATAAAACTTCCAGCCTGGAGCGTAAAAGAGATCGTCATGATGAAAAGCGAGCTTACCCCCAAAGGCCCAATCTACACGCCGCTTAAATATTTTGCGCTGGGCAGCCGCTAAACGGCGGTGCGAGGTGAAGAAGATACCTTATCGCGCCTTTCGGCGGTAGTCGTAAGCGATGCGTCCATAGAAACCAAACTCTGATATAATTGTCAATGAAATCAAAAAGTAAAAATTTAGAAAAATTGGAGGCATAGAGATGGCGAAAAAGGCACCGGTAACCAAAGACGACATATTGGCGCAGGCGCTTGGCGAAATAAGGGGAAAATTTGGCGAGGGCTCCATCATGCGCCTTGGTGACGAAGTACAGCACACGGTAGAGGTCATCCCCAGCGGCATCCTTCCCCTTGACGTCGCTCTGGGTATCGGCGGCGTGCCGCGCGGCCGTATTGTGGAAATATTCGGACCTGAGGGCGGCGGAAAAACCACCATCGCCCTGCACATACTCGCCGAGGCGCAGAAGGCCGGGGGGATCGCCGCCTTCATAGACGCAGAACACGCGCTAGACCCGCGCCTAGCGGCGTCGCTGGGAGTAGACACGGCAAACCTCTACCTCTCACAGCCGGACAGCGG
>CAKSWL010000180.1 GCA_934511335.1 uncultured Cloacibacillus sp.
CTCTTACGCCGTCCTTCGTCATCAATTTCAGAGGCTCGGACAAGACTAAGTCTTTTCCGTAATACCATGAAACTTCCAGATGATTTCCTACCGGTGCGGAGGAATATTGAAACCACAGGCAGACCTGACGTGTTCCATATTGGATGGTGTTCATCACTTTATGGGGAAGCCTGTTGCGGTCAAGCTCCACACAGACAACGGCTTCATCTATGCGGAAAGAACTCCCCAAGAGACCTGTTTTAAGACTTACTACGCTCAATATCACCAGTACGACGACCGTTAAACCGAGCAGTATCAACGGTCTCCTACCGGAACCATTCTGGCAATTCTGATCCATCTGTTCCACCAGTCTCTAATACATTATTTTATCATGAGTTTGTTGGAAAATACATCTTTTTCTTCACAAAGCTCACAAATTTTTGGTAAAAACTGTATCTCTTGCAAATCTTCCCCGCTTCAGGCGGAATTGTAATGATCCCAGAGTTCCCTAAGAGAAGATATTATTTCGTCCTGCAATATTATATCAAAACCGTCGACGGTAAGTTCCGGCCGGCGGCTGATCCCGTCCACCGCACCCAGCCTTGTCAGCGCCTCGAGCATCGCCAGCTCCTCACCCGCCTCGGGGCCGCGCCAGCTCCCCCACATGAAAGAAAGCGCCGCGGTCAGCGCGTAGGCGCCCCAGTTGCTGACGTCCACGGCAAGCGCGTGGTCGGTCCGCACGGTGCACAGGCAGGCGGCGTAAGCGGGCAGCAGCATTTTCAGGTCTTCGTAGAAGTTCCCCATGCCGACCTCGTTGCCGCCGTCGCCGATGCCGAGCGTCGGTATAAGAAGCTCCTTGGCGGCAAAGGCCAGCTCGTCCAGCGGCGGCGTCCACGGCGAGATATCCATCTTGCGGAAGTTGTAATAGCAGCCGTCCTCCGCGCGCCCGAGACGTTCCGTAAATATAAGCCCCGCGGGCGGATCGTCCGCAAGCCGCGGCGGGGCGGTCCTCACCAACCGTTCGGGATAATCGACGGCGGCGGCGGCGGCCTTCATCACTGCAAGACACCGCTCATCGGTCCAGACCGCCGATTCGCGTCCCTCCCGGTAAAAGGCGCGCGCCAGCATCACCGCGCCGCCGGGACCGTCCGTCTCCGGGGCTTCGGCTCCAGGAATAAAGAAACCGGAAACGACGGCCACCTTTTTTAACGGAGCAAAGGCCCCAGCCGCCCTTTGCCAATCCTCCGGACGACAGAGTTTTGAAACGCCCCTGCCTCCCCTGTCGCGCGCGACAAGCGAAATGAGTTTTTTAGCATAGGATTCCGGCAGTATCTTCTCAGCGCTCACCTTTTCTCCTCCATTCGGCAACGGTCGTATACGGCGCGGCCGCCCCTCCGGCACCATATCTTCCGCAGGCGGACGGGCGACGTCTTTTTATTTATGTACTATATGCTCAGCATTTCCACCAGCCGCAGCATGTCCTGGTCAAGCGGATGGTTCTCGGTCCAGGCCGTCTCCAGCGGCAGGGTGACGATCTCGCCCTTGATCCGCCCCACCATCATTCCGCGCTTCTCGTCCAGGAGCGCCTCCACGGCGGCCGCGCCGAGTCTCGAAGCGAGGACCGTGTCAAAGCACGACGGCGAGCCGCCGCGCTGCAGATGTCCGAGAACTACTATCCGCGGATCGTAGTCGCAGCGCCCTTTGAGTTTTTCGGCAAGGTCGGAGGCCGACATAACCCCCTCCGCCAAGACGATCAGCGAGTGGGTCTTGCCGCGCTGTTTCGCGTAATGTATCTTGTTCGAGATCGCCTCTATATCCACCGGCAGCTCTGGGATCAGCACGAACTCCGCCCCGCAGGCCACCCCCGTCTCGAGCGCGAGAAAGCCGGCGCGGCGTCCCATCACCTCGACGATGAACATCCGGTCGTGGCTAGAGGCCGTGTCGCGCAGCTTGCTGATGCACTCAAGGGCGGTGTTGCAGGCCGTGTCAAAACCGATCGTGCAGTCCGTGCCCGCCATGTCGTTGTCTATCGTGCCGGGAACGCCGACCACGCGGACGCCGCGGTCGTGGAGCTCCTTGGCACCGCGAAACGAACCGTCGCCGCCTATCACCACCAGCGCGTCGATGTCGCTCTCCTTCAGCTTGGATACTCCGGCGTTTATCCCCTCAGGCCGCATAAAGGCGGGGCAGCGCGCGGTACGCAGCATCGTCCCGCCGTGAAGCAGTATCCCACCGACCGAGCTGCGCGTCAAAGGGACAAAGTCTCCCTCGAGCAGCCCCTCATATCCGCGGCGTATGCCTACCACCTGCAAACCATGATATAAAGCCGTGCGGGTCACAGCGCGTATGGAAGCGTTCATTCCCGGCGCGTCGCCGCCGCTTGTCAAAACTCCGATTCTGCGAAGCATCTTTCGTCCCCCTTTTGTTGCCGTCAGCCGCGTATTTTTCATTATTTTACCCGTATACGCGCTCTATTATAACAAACTTTGCCTATAACCAATATTCCCCGTCCTCCGGCCAGGCTCCCGGATGTTCCGGCGAGGAGACCCGCCGCGTCCACACCAGCACCGCCTTTACCTCGGCGCCCGCCCTTTGCAGTGCGAACTTTGCCGCCCTCACGGTGCCGCCCGTGGTATACACGTCGTCCACGAGAATAACGCTCTTTCCCGCCAGCTCCGGCTGGGCCGCAAACGATCCGAACGTCAACGCCCGCCGCGCCGCGCCCCGTTTTTCCGTCTGGGCGCCGCTGCTGACACGCCATTTCAGGGCTCTGCCCGCTACCGGAATCCCCCATTGCGACGAGAGGCCCCGCGCGATCAGCTCCGTCTGATTGAAGGCGCGGGAGCTGCCGGCGTGAAGAGGAAGGGGAACGAGCACCTCCGCCTCCTGCTTAGGTATCAGGCGCGCCATCTCCCGTCCGATCGCTTCGCCGAGCGGCCTTATGTTTTTATACTTTAAGGCGAGTATAAATTGGCGCGCATCGCCGTCGTGGATGGCGGCCGCGTAACAGGGCACGCTCTCATAGCAGCATTCCACCCCATAGGCCCCGCCGCAGTCGGCGCAGAACGGCGGCAGCGCCTCCGCCGCCGCGCCGCGCAGGCAGCCAGGACAGTACGGTACAGCCAGTCTGCCGCAGGCAGGACAGTGCTGGGGATATATGATGTGCGCGAGATAGGAAAAAAGCCGCGGCATGCAGTCAAAATCAAAAACGGGCGGCATTACGCGCCGCCCGAACTTTATCGCCGTTATATTTACGCAAAGCGCTCCGCCGCCCGCTTGAGCGTCTCGGCCTTGTCGGTACGCTCCCAGGCGGGCGTCGGGTCAAGGTCGATACGTCCCATGTGCCCGTAGGCGGCGAGACGCCGGTACTGCGGTTTACGCAGGTCTAGATCGCGGATGATCGCCGCGGGGCGGAAATCAAAGTTTTCCCGCAGCAGCTGGGTGATCTCCTCGTCCTTTATCCTGCCGGTGCCAAATGTCTCGACCATTATCGAAACGGGCTTGGCAACGCCGATCGCGTAGGCGACCTGTACCTGGCAGGCGTCGGCGAGTCCCGCCGCAACGACGTTCTTCGCCGCATAGCGCGCCATATAGGCTCCCGAGCGGTCGACCTTCGTCGGGTCCTTTCCCGAGAAAGCTCCGCCGCCGTGGGGCACCGCGCCGCCGTAGGTGTCGACGATGATCTTGCGTCCGGTGAGCCCACTGTCGGCCTGCGGGCCGCCCATTACAAAACGTCCCGTCGGGTTCACAAGGATGCGGGGCTTCGTGGTAATGAGCGAGGCGGGAATGACGGGCTTGATGACATGCTCGATGATGTCCGCCTCTATCTGCTTCTGGTCGATCGCGGGATGGTGCTGGGTGCTGATGACCACGGTGTCTACGCGCAGCGGCTTGCCGTTCACATACTCCACCGTCACCTGGCTCTTCCCGTCTGGGCGCAGATATGGCAGCGTCTTGTTCTTGCGCACTTCGGAGAGGCGGCGCGTCAGCTTCTGCGCGAGCGATATCGGCAGCGGCATCAGCTCTTCCGTCTCATTGCAGGCGTAGCCGACCATCAGTCCCTGGTCTCCCGCGCCGATGGCGTCTATCTCGTCCTCCGAAAGCTCTTTCGCCTCCTTCGCCTTGTCGACGCCGAGCGCGATATCGGGGGACTGTTCATCTATCGTGGTGATAACGGAACAGGTGTCGCCGTCAAAGCCGTACTTGGCGCGCGTGTAGCCGACGTCCTTCACCGTTTTGCGCGCGATTTTCGGGATATCGACATAGCACGTCGTGCTTATCTCCCCCGCAACCACGATCAGCCCCGTCGAAACAAGCGTCTCGCAAGCCACGCGCCCCATCGGGTCGGCTTCGAGAATGGCGTCCAGCACCGCGTCGGATATTTGATCTGCGAGTTTGTCGGGGTGTCCCTCCGTCACCGATTCCGACGAAATAAGAAACCTTTCTTTGCTCAAATTCAAACACCTCCATATGATTTATGTAACTTGGGGTATTGTAGCATCATTTATTCGTTTTGTGTGCGACTCGCCCAGCACGCCGTCCGCTTAACGAAAACAATTCGCGCTAATGGTCGTTATAATGGTCTTTGTATTTCAAAATCTCTACCACGTCTTTCGTAACGTAATAAATCAGACTGTTCTTCTCGTCTATCCGACGGCTGCAATAGCCGGAGAAATTACCGGGCAACCTCTCGTAGCGGGCCTCGCCATCAAGCTCGCCGCCGCGCTATATGCTCACAAAAGCAGCTTGTTGATTTTTATATATAGCGTCGATAATAGGTAATGCAAAAACCTTGGCCCAGATGGCGATACAGCGAATTTGTATGGCGGCAGCAATGGACAATGTATATTTAGCATAGTGCGTGGCTATTCCACGCCAGCGCTTAAAAACCAAAAAGGCGTTCTCTGCTAAATGCCGGAGCTTGCACAGACAGCGGTCATATTCCTGCTCTTCTTTTCGATTCCGGCGCGTAGGGAGCACAGCTGACATTCCCTCCTCCAACGCGATTCCCATACTGTCTCATCGCTGTCGCAGCTACGATCCTCAAGCAGGAAATCAGCGGGAATACCTTGATAAAACCGAAAGAGCAGCATACTATCCATCTTACATAAATTACATAAACTGAGTCTTGTATGCTCTTATTTCCTGCCCTCTATCACATAT
>CAKSWL010000181.1 GCA_934511335.1 uncultured Cloacibacillus sp.
GCTCAGTTGGTAGAGCGATGGCCTTCCAAGCCGTAGGTCGCGGGTTCGAGTCCCGTTTTCCGCTCCAAAATAAACTCGCATTTTTTGATGGGGCTGTAGCTCAGCGGGAGAGCACTTCCCTCGCACGGAAGGGGTCGGGCGTTCAAATCGCCTCAGCTCCACCATCTTAGTTTTTTAGTCGTAGCAAGGCTTCTGGCATTTCGCTAGAGGCCTTTTTTATTTTGCCTGGTACCGCAGGCCGGACGCCAACTAATTTTTGGCGGTTACAAAGGCCGGATTTTTCTCTGCTTTTTAATTACGCACTATCCGCCGTGTATTTTTCGGTTTATGAACGTACAATATAATAAGCGCGGCAGGAAACGCTCAAAGGAGAAAAAAGACTGGATCATGGATAAAACAATAGATAAAATAAAAAAAATATTGCCCTTCGTCGCCATCGTGCTCTTTGCCTTTGCGATGTACACGCTGCACCAAGAGCTTGCTCATATCTCTTTTCACGACCTGAGAAAGGCGTTTGCCTCGATTCCGCTTTCAGGGGTCTTTTGCGGCCTGTTGGCGGCCGCGGCAAATTACGCCCTGCTTTGTTTCAATGATATTTATTCTGCCGCGGAAATCGGTGCAAAACTCCCCCGCTTTAAGGTAGCGGTGATCTCTTTTGTGAGCAACGCCATCGGATTTAACCTCGGGGCCTCCGCAGTCTCCGGCGGAGCTGTCAGATACCGCCTATATTCCGCCCTTGGGCTGAACGGCGTTCAGGTTGGGCAAATCGTGGCACTCAACCAGCTTTCGATGCTCTTTGGCCCTTGCACGGTCGGCGCGCTGGCCTTTTTCTTTGCCCCTGAGACGATGTTTTCTCATCTTGGCTGGCCGCAGCCTTTACGCTATCTGGCCGCCTTTGCGTGCGCCTTTGTACCGGCGGCGGCGTTTTGCGCGGGAGCGGCGGCCGCCGGAGGCCATGTCTTTACTTACAAAGGGTATAGGATCGAGCTTCCGCCACCCCAAAAGTTATATGTCAGGCTCATGATCGGCTTTTTCGATATAACGACCGCCTCCCTCGTACTTTATTCCGTGCTGCCTAATCATCACGCGCCGGTGCTTATTTTTATATCCGCCTTTGTCATGTCGATGATGGCCGGAATGCTGAGCCAGGTGCCGGGAGGGCTCGGAGTCTTCGATGCCTCGCTGATGATGCTTCTCTCTCCGTTTTACCGGCATGCGGACATCTTCAGCGCTATTCTTATTTTCCGGTTTATTTACTACATGATCCCTTTTGTCTGCGCGACGGTAATTCTGTTTGCGTTCGAACTTAGCGGCAACCTCTCTCGTTATTTTGGCAAATTGGAATCTTTCCTTCCCGACGCGGCGGCGCTTTGGACTTTCATGGCCGGAACGTGGCTGCTTCTCTCCACCGCCGCTCCGATATTTCAGGGCGGCTGGAGCCGGCTGGGCGCGCTGCTGCCGCTGCCGCTTTTTGAAGCCTCGCATTTTATCAAAAGCCTGGCAGGCACCTTTCTTCTGTTTTTGGCCTGGGGGCTGGGAAAGCGGCTTAGATCGGCGTGGGTGATCACGCTGCTGACCCTCTTTGTATCGCTGTTTTTTTCACTGCCCAACGATATCACTCCCCTTAGGGACTCTTTTTTTCTGCTGCTTCTGCTTGTGCTTCTTTTTTCGCAGCGCAGCTTTTACCGCCTATCGTTTTTCTCTGCTCCTGATCTGAAATGGAGCCTCGCCATCCTCTGCGCCGCCGCGGCGGTCGTCTGGTGGGGGATTTTCGCCTACCGCCATGTGGAATACGCAAACGACCTGTGGTGGACCTTTGCCTTTGATTCCGCCGCCCCTCGTTTCCTGCGGGCCGCGGCGGGGATGTCCTTTGCAGTGATTTTGATTTTTCTCTTTCTCTGGCTGCGTCCCTCACGCCCCGCGGCCGCGGCCCCCGCTCCGGCGGAAATAAAAGCTCTAGTGTCCGTCTCGCGTGCGCCGGACGCGGCCCTTGCGCTTCTAGGAGATAAAAAATTTTTTATGGCGGAAGACAGGAAGGCGGCGATCATGTACTCCCCTTCCGGTTCTTTTTGGATCGCCATGGGTGATCCGATAGGCAAAAAGGATGATGTGCCCGGGCTGATATGGGATTTCTGCGACGAGGCTGACCGCCGGGGAGCAAGCGCCGCCTTCTATGAGGCCGGGGAGGAATGGCTTGATATTTACCGAGACGCCGGTCTCAGCGCCGCGCCGATCGGCGAGGAGGCCCGTGTGGATATTTCCACAATATCCGACGCGCTTGAAGGGACCAGATGGAAAAAACTCCGCGGCATAAAAAACCACATGGAGGGCGAAGAGCTGGTATTCAGCCTTCTCGACGGAGCAAAACGCGATAAAATGCTGCCAAGGCTGCGCGGGATATCAGACGAATGGCTGAAGAGCGTGCACGGCACGGAGAAGGGCTTCTCTCTCGGCTTCTTCGACGACGGCTACTTGAAAAACTTCCCGGTGGCGGTCGCCTTCAAAGACGGCGAGCCGCTTGCCTTCTGCAATCTGTGGCTAGGCGGCGGGGACGAGTTTTCAGTCGACCTGATGAGATATGCGGGCGGCGCGCCGCGGGATATTATGAGCTGGCTCTTTATCGAGACCATGATTTGGGGACGCGGGCACGGCTACCGGTATTTCCGCCTCGGCATGGCGCCGCTTTCAAACCTGGACCCGCAAAATTCTCTCTGGGAGCGCATGGGGAACTTCATCTACCAGCACGGAGAGCATTTTTATAACTTTAAAGGCCTGCGCCAATATAAAGAAAAGTTCCAGCCGGAATGGCAGATGCGTTATATTATTTATAAAGACCGCGCCTCGCTTCCGCTGCTCGCCTCTCAGCTCGTAATGCTGATCGGGAAAAAACACGCCGCGGGAGGCACTTAAGGCAGGCCTGAGACCGCCGACGAGCAGCAGTCAAAAGCGGCAAGCCTTTTGATGGAAATGTTTAACGGCCCGTGATGCCGGAGGCGGCGCGGACACATGCAACAGCCTTTGCGCGTTTGCCCCGCGGCCGGCGCTCCAGAAATGCGTGCCCATCCATAATTGGGTATAATAGAGGGGTATGATATGCCTTATGGAGGAATGAAGTTGTCATTCGGTGCTGAGCTGATATGGATTTGGAGCAGGGAATTTAGCGTCTGCCGCGGACGGCGCGTGCAGAGAGTGGACGGAGGCAACAACTCCGTCGTCGTGTCATTCGGAACTGCGGAGCTGTTATTGTCGTGGGGCGCTCAGAACTGCGGCGCGGCGCTGATATCCCAGAAGGAGAGAAAATCTCTTTTATCTTCTATATCACAGACGCCGCCAATAACAAACGCGCTGAGAAGCCATCTTACCGGGGCTGAACTCTTCGACGTGGAGCAGCTGCGGCGTGACCGTATCCTCAAGTTCACCTTTAGAAAGACCGTCGGAGCGGGCTTTACCGCCACACGTTGTATTATAATTGAGATAATGGAACGGTACAGCAACATACTGCTTACCGATGAAAGCGAAAATATCATCGAGACTGCGAAACACATCCATCCCGCGGACAATAATTACCGGACCGTTTTGCCGGGACTTCCCTACCGTCTGCCGCCGGCCTTGGAGGGGCTGGCGCTTGAGGAATGGCTTGCCTCGCCGGACGCGGCCTCCATAACAAAGATTACCGGGTTCGGCAAACCGTTGCTAAAAATTCTCTCTGAAGTCGAATTGGAGCGAGCTGTCTCTATTTTGGGCAGTTTTTATAATGATGATAATAATAAGACGACGTTCGTTCTTCAAAGAATAGGCCGCTATATAACCTCGCTGCCGGAGCTATTGCCTCAGAGCGAGCCCATTGAAGAAAATAACGCCGGAAAGCTGGTAACGCTCGCGCCGCTTTGCGACGTCGCCTTTGAAGCGCGTAAAAAGCGCGCGGTACAGATCATCGAAAAAGAAATAACGCGCCGTGAGCGTCAGGCGCAAGACATAGAAAAGCTGCTCGCTGACGACAAAGCAGAACTTTACAGGCAGTATGGCGAACTGATCGTCGCAAATCTCTGGCAGATACGTCACAACGTCGCCGAGGCGGAACTTACGGGCTACGATGGCTCCGGAAAGGAACGGCCGCTTAAAGTGCCGCTGGATCCAAGAATCTCGCCTTCGCAGAACGCCGCTCTTTATTTCACGAAATATAAAAAGATAACGGCGGCTCAGGAGCGCGCCGCGACGCTGTTGGTCTCTGTGAGAGAGGAGCTTAGCGATCACCGGGAGGCGCTTGAACTCGCGCGCTCTATCGGCGACGCGGGGTCGCTCACGATGCTTGAGGAAGAGCTTGGAATCGCCAAGACGGCGACGCAGAGGCGGGGGACGAAGAGGCGGGAGCCTCAGCTTCCGCCGCACAGGCGCTTTGAGTTTGAGAAGGCCTTAGTATTCGCGGGACTGTCGTCAAAGGGCAACAGATATGTGACCTTTAAACTGGCCCTCGCGGACGATCTTTGGTTTCACGCGCAGGGAGTGCCGGGCTCGCATGTCATCCTGCGTCCCCTGACGGCGCTCTCCGAAGAAGAGTCCGCTTCGCTGAAAGCCTTTTGCGCCTCGCTCGCGGCCTATCACAGTAAATTCAAAGCGGCCTCCCGCCTGCGCGTGGATTACACTAAGCGGCGATATGTCAGCCCGATCCGCGGCGGAGAGGCCAACGTTACCTACAAGGAGTTTTCCACGATCAGCGCTTCCCCCAAGTACTGGCAGGAGTTCCTAGAAAACCGCTGATCCAACGGGCAAGCAGCGCTTTTTTGCGAACTTTAATCTGTCGCGGTCCTAATTTTTTTTAGAAAGCTGGCGAGCTCGCCCGGAAGCGGCTGCGTGAAGAGCATCTCTTTGCCGGTACGCGGATGCTTGAAGCCAAGCCTCCATGAATGGAGAAAGATTCTCTCCGGGCCAAAGGGGGACGGCCTTGACGGTGCGTAGAGACGGTCGCCGACAAGCGGACACCTGACCGCCTGCATGTGCACCCGTATCTGGTGCGTGCGTCCGCTGTGAAGGGTACATTTTACCAAAGAACAGCCGCCTGCGTACCAAAGCCTTTCATAGTCCGTCCAGGC
>CAKSWL010000182.1 GCA_934511335.1 uncultured Cloacibacillus sp.
CTTCGCGAGCCAGCGCCCGATGACCCAGAGCATTATATCCCCGTCCAGGATGCGGCCCCGGCTGTCGCAGAGCAGAATACGGTCCGTGTCTCCGTCGTACGCGATGCCGAGCGAGGCTTTCCGCTTTACGACCTCGGAGGCAAGCGAAGCGATATGAGTGACGCCGACCTCTTTGTTGATGTTGACGCCATCTGGAAGGTTGCCCATAAAGGCCACGCCGCCGCGCCAGCCGGCGAAGAGCGGTTCGACAAAGGCGGAGGCGGCGCCGTTCGCCGCATCTATCACGATCGGATAGGAGGTATCGCCCACCTCTTTGATAAGCTCTTTCAGGAGACCGGCATACTGGCGGCGGTACTCGGAGCCGTCGCTGACGCTGCCGATCTCTGAGGGCGCCGCGAAGCGAAGCCCTTCTTCGCGGAGAAATATCTCCTCGATATCGGCCTCGTCGTCGTCGGTGAGTTTAAAGCCGTCTTTATCGAGAAATTTTATACCGTTGTATTCCGCGGGATTGTGAGAAGCGCTGATCACCGCTCCGCCGTCAAATCTGTTGCGCGCGGCGGCGCTGCTGACTCCCGGCGTCGGTATCACGCCAAGGTCGACGGCGCTGCCGCCCGCCGAGGCGATGCCGGACATCAGCGCCGACTGCAGCATTTCACCAGAGCGCCGTGTATCCCGCCCCACCGCGATCAGCGGACGTCCCGCGCCGCGATCCTTTAAAAAGAGCGTATAGGCGGCTCCAAGCCTCATCACGGGCTCGGGTCTCATCATACCGCTGTTTGCAATGTCACGGACGCCGTCCGTTCCAAAAAACCGTCTTTTTTTCCCTTCCGGCATTTTACATAAAAACCCCTCTCCAAAAAGTTGTCTGAAAACCAGCGCAAAACAATGGCGTTATTCGACAGACGTCACCAGTATCTGTTCCGGTTCGATCTGCACCACCTGAAAATCTTTTTTAAGGTTCTTTACAAGCACCGGCAGTTCCATCTGCTTTGAGACGATATTTGAAACGTCGATATAAAGCTCGCAGGGGGCGGCGGCGCTCAGCGAGTCGATCGCCAGCTGCGGCCCCTCGATCGTGAGGCTGACGCTGTGCGGAGAGACCTTCCATTCCTTGCCGGGCTCGGCGCCCTCTACAGTGAGCGGCACATTTGTAAAAGTCTTGACCCCAATCTTCTTCGACAGGCGGATCTCCACCCGCGCGCGATCCGTGCCCGTGATTTCGACGTCGGGATCGATCTCCGCCGGCTGCATCGGGATCATAAGCTTAATATTCTGGTCAAGCCCGGAAATGTCGACCGGCGGCAGCACGAGCGACTGCATCTTCTTGACCGCCGTGCTCCGTCCGCGTATGGAGACGCTGTCAGGAATAACCTTTATCGACTCCACCTGGAGCCCTTCCTGCGGCTGTCCGACGACGGACACTTTGACGGGGATCCGTTCTCCCACAATTTCATTTTCAAAAGAGACGACGGCGTTCGTCTCCGTCGGAGAGACGGAGAGCCTGCGGTTCTGCGCGGCGCCGGCGGCCTGAGTCTCCGCGGCGGTTTTGATGATGACCTGCGCCCTTATCTTGCCGTCGGCGTCGAGCTTATCAAGCGGCACCGCCGCCTCCAGCCCCTGCACGGCGAGCACATCGTTTTCCGGGCCGCTGATCACAGCGCTGTCGGGGTCAAGTTTTACAGAACTCACGACCATCCCCTCGGGGGCCGCGCCCTCCGTCTTTGGCGAGATAGTGAGAGTGCGTTCGACGTGACGGTATATCTCCACCTCGGCGACCGAGGGCTGCCAGCTGCGAATCCGCGCGAAGGACGGCGCCTCAAGCCTGATAGGCAGGTTGTACTTTCCCGCCTGCAGGTTGGCCAGGTCCACCTCGGCGACGATGTCCGAAGGCTGCACGCTGGAGAGCATATTTATCTTGCCAACGATCCGCAGTTCGGCTTTCTTGACCGGGGCGTAGAGAGAGAAGCCCCGCGGGAGATTTATGTATTTGATATTGGCGCTCACTGTGCGCGCCGCGTCTGAGTTTCCGTCGAGGGCGACAAAAGCCCACAGCATGACGGAGATAAAGATCGAGACGCCGACGAGAAATATCTTCGACTGAAAGACAGACTCGCCCTTGTAGTTCAGCTTCCCGCTCAGTCTCAAAAGGCGCGCGTTAAGGTCCTGTAATTTTTTTATTATATAGGCGTTTGCGAGCCTTTTTTTGTCATCCAACATTTTTATCGCCTCCCGCCCACTGCTGCCGGATCTCTTCCCTGAGGCGGTCCATAAAGTTGCTCTCCTTGCTCTCAGAGCTGAAATAGTGAGTACAAATCCTCTTTAGCTGCGCCTCGCTGAGCGGCTTTGAGAAATGCCCCGCGACCGCGGCCGTTATCTCGCCGCGCTCTTCCGAGACGACCAACGCGATGGCGTCGGACATCTCGCTGACGCCGAGCGCCGCGCGGTGGCGCGTGCCATACCATCGGGAGATATCCGTCTTTTCCGTCAGCGGCAGGTAGCAGCCGGCGGCGACGACGCTCTGCTGGTCGATGACCACCGCGCCGTCATGCAGCGGCGTGCCGGGCCAGAAGATAGAGATGAGAAGCTCTTCGGTGATATCGGCTTTGAGCATCACGGCGGTGCGCCAAACCTCTTTAAGACTCGTATCGCGCTGGAGCACGCACAGCGAGCCAATACGCTGGGACTGGCAATAGGTCAGAGCCTTGGAGAGCTGTTCCGCACGCAGATCGATATCTTCCTCGCTGCGGCCCACCTTCCAGAGATGGCCTTTGCCGAGCTCCTCCAGCATATGGCGCAGTTCGGGCTGAAAAAGCACCGGCACGACGATGATGAAAGCGCCGAGTATTTTACCGATGATCCACGAGAGGCTGCGAAGCTCTAGAATATTAGCTGCCGCACCGATAAAACCGATGATGAGCACGCCGCGCAGAAGCTGCATCGCGCGTGTGCCGACAAGCAGCATGAGGACCCTGTAGAGCAAAAAGGCGACTATTAGGATATCCAAAAAGTCCTGCCAACGCAGGTCAAAAAAAGCCAAGGGGCCACCCCTTTTCGTTTATCTGTTATAAATTATAGCGCAAAAGCTGCCATGCCGTCTCCATAATAACGGGAGTTCCCCCTTTCCCGTCCTTTAGCGGCGATTTTATCCCCCCCCCTGTTCCGACAGGCGCTCCCGCCGCCTGCGTCCATTTACTGTCCGCGGACCTTTCGCAGGAACGATAAATTTCCCTCGTCCCCGATACCCTCCTTCGGAGTCTCAAGAATTGTTGGGATATCTTTAAAACGGCCGTCGTTCATCAGCAGCGCGAAGGGATGCGGCCCGATCTCCCCCTCTCCGAGGTGGGCGTGGCGGTCAAGACGCGTTCCCTTAGCGGCCTTGCTGTCGTTGAGGTGCCAGCAGAGTACGCTGTCCGTTCCGATGTGTTTGTCGATCAGGGAGATGAACCGTTCGTAGGCCTCCGCGGAGCGTATGTCGTAGCCGGCCGCGAAGACATGGCAGGTATCGACGCAGAAGGCGAGGCGCGGGTGCCGGCTCATCATATCGAGTATCTGTGAAAATTGGGCGAAGTCGGCGCCTATCACCGTCCCCTGCCCCGCCATCGTCTCCAGAAGCACGCGCACCTTGTAGTCCGGAGTGTCTTCAAAGAGCCATTGAAGCGAGGAGGCGATATTCTCCATCGCCTCCTCTGCGCCCGCCTCTTTCGCAAATCCAGGATGAAGCACAATGTCCATTATCCCGAGCTGATGGCATCTCTCCGTCTCTTCGCGAAGAGCACGCCTGCTTTTAGCGAGCATCTCCGCGTCGGACGAGGCAATGTTTATCAGATACGACGCGTGGGAGACGACCGTCTCCACGGACGACTCCTGCCAGGCACGATAAAAGTCCTCCGCCTCCTGCAGCGAGACGGGCTTGCTCTGCCACTGGCGCTGGCTCCGCGTAAATATCTGCATCGACTCACAGCCGAGAGCATCTGCGCGCGCGAAGGCCTTGTCCAGGCCCCCAGCGACAGAGACATGAGTCCCTATACGGACCATCAGTAAGCCCTTCCCATATAAACCAATCCGTGAACGCCGTCCAGCGTTATGATCATCCCGTCCTCCACCTTGTCCATTATGCCGGAAACTCCCGTAATGCAGGGTACGCCCCTGTTTAAAGAGATGACGCCGGCGTGAGAGGTGAGGCCATTTTCCTCCGTGATTATCCCGCCCGCTTTTTCAAGCGCGGGTATGTATTCCTTAGTGCTCTTTTTTATTACCAGGATCTTGTCCCCGTCGGCATTTGCGATCGCCTCTTCGGGGGTCTTCGCCCTGCATACCGACGCGGTGAGCCGTTTACGGACGAGGGACATGCCTTTGCCGATGACGCTGCCGATGCGCAGGACGTTCAGCATGTTCGTGCTGCCCGGTTCCCCGAGGGGGACGCCGGAGGTGATGACGATGTTGTCGCCGCTCTCCACGAGCGCCTCGCGTTTTATCAGCTGGATCGCGTTCTCTATGGATCTCTCGAGTTCAGTCGTTATCGGGCAGATACAGGGCTTTACCCCCCAAATCAGGGAAAGCTGACGCCAGGTTGAGAGCGAGGGAGTCATCGCGATTATCGGGCATGTGGGGCGGTACTTGCTGACCATCCGTGCGGTGCCGCCGCTGGAGGTGAGCGACACTATCGCCGCCGCGCCGACCTCTTTCGCCACGTCGCGCGCCGCGTGGCTCACGGCGTCGGCCGTCTCGCAGGCCTGCGGGATCGTGCACGGCTTGCGGCGCCAGAGTTCCGCGTCCTTCTCGGTGCGCATGATGATCCTTTGCATCGTCTCGACCGCTTCGACGGGATATTTGCCCCCCGCCGTCTCCCCGGAGAGCATGACGGCGTCGGCTCCGTCGATCACCGCGTTCGCCACGTCGTTTGCCTCGGCGCGCGTCGGGCGCGGATTACGTATCATCGAGTCCAGCATCTGAGTCGCGACGATCACCGGCTTGCCCTGTGCGCGGCATTTTTCGATGATCTCCTTCTGGACCATCGGCACGTCCTCCGTGTTCATCTCAACCCCAAGGTCTCCGCGCGCCACCATCATCC
>CAKSWL010000183.1 GCA_934511335.1 uncultured Cloacibacillus sp.
ATACTGCGCCGGCATTCTCGGCTCCTCCGCGGCGAGCGTCGCGGAAAAGCTGCCATTGTATTTCAGCGGCAGGCTGTCTCTTGGGATGGCGCTGCGCGGCCTTTCTTCCGGGGGCGGGATGCTTGCCGGGGGGCTTGTGGGGATTTGGCGGCTTTGGAGATGCCGGATAAACGTCGAGGATTTTGCCGAAGCCGCCGCCATCCCTGCGGCCGCGATGCTAGGCGTCGGCCGCCTCGGTTGTCTTTTTGAGGGCTGCTGCGCGGGCGTAGGAGAATATTACCGCGTCGTTCCCTGGTGGGCGGTGCACCTCCACTTTGACCCGACGGGCTTTTACCGCTATCCGTCGCAGCTTGCCGAGTCTCTGGCCGCCGGCGGGATATTGCTGCTGCTGCTGCTGGTCGAGAGATGCGCGCGCCGGATCAGGGGCGGCCGAAGCGCCGCGGTGGTTTTTCCGCTCTTTATGGCGCTTTACGCCCTGTACCGGCTTTTATTCGACCGTTTAAGAGACGCCCCCGTGGGGGGGAAGTGGATCTGGCTTGCCGCCGCGGCCGCCGGACTTGTCTGGCTTGCAGCTTCCGCTATGCGCGTCTTATGGTACCGCCGCCGCGGAACTCCTTAAGAAACCGCAGCAGCGCTTCACCGTTCAGCGGCTTTGCGATCAGGTAGCCCTGTATTTTGAGACAGCCGATGTCGAGCAGCGCGGCAAGCTCGTCTCCGCTTTCGACCCCTTCGGCGACGACCCCATGGCCGGTG
This sequence comes from uncultured Cloacibacillus sp., assembly GCA_934511335.1. Lineage (GTDB taxonomy): Bacteria > Synergistota > Synergistia > Synergistales > Synergistaceae > Cloacibacillus. The sequence goes on from CAKSWL010000183.1 coordinate 754, forward strand.
GCGCGCGCGACCGTGATGATCGCCTTGATGATCTCCCGCTGCTTAAGAGAATTTTCTACTCCTTTAACGAAGCTCTTGTCTATCTTTAAATAGTCGGCGCCTAAGTCTTTCAGGTACGAGACGCTGGAGTATCCCGTGCCGAAGTCGTCGATGAATATCGCGATCCCCGCCTCCTTAAAGGGCCGCAGCCGCTCCTGCAGCGCCGAGGCGCTTTCAAAACCGTTTGATTCGGTGATCTCTACGCCCAGCCGCTCTGCGGGAAGGCCGGCCTCCTCCACTTTGGACAACAGCTTGGCGACGAAGTCGGTCTGCGCGAGCTGGACCATGGAGACGTTGAACTCTACGGCTACGTCCTCTCCCAGCGCCAAGAGCCTTTTGGCGAAGGCGATCGATTCGCGCGCCACCCAGTCGCTGAGCTCGTTGATAAAGCCGTTTGCCTCCGCCAGCGGGATGAAGACTGACGGCGGGATCTCTCCGTAGCGGGCGCTGTGCCAGCGTGAGAGAGCCTCGACGGAGGTGATCCGGTCCTCCAAAACGTCGTATATCGGCTGGTAGTAGAGCTCCATTTCTCCGTTTTTCAGGGCGTTTTGCAGCGCCATCTCAAGGTCTAGGCTGCGTATGATGGAGCGGTATCTCTTTTCGTCGATGATGTAGAGCCCCTCGTTTTCCTTTGCCTGGCGGAGCGCGATCTCTCCGCGGCGGAAGATGTCGTCCGGCGTTACGCTGCGGTTGGCGATATATTCCCGGTAGGTGACGATCCCGATGACGACGCGGACTTCAAAGGTGTTGCTGTCGATATTGAAGGGGGCGGAGAAGGCCTCTTTGACGGCATAGCAGAGCGCCGAAAGCTCCCGTGGCTCATTGAAGGTGTGATAAATTACGAAGTCGTCGTGTCTTAAGCTGTAGAGCTCGGCGTTAAAGCGCTTTACGACGTCGGAGAGGCGGCGCGCGGTCTCCGCTATCATCTTATTGTAGACGGGGCTGCCGAATATTTCCAGGATTTTGTGTCCGTCGTTAATTTCGACGAAGCAGCAGGCGGCCTGGTAGCTCGCCGGCATATTCACAGCCATCACCGTGCGGATCTTCTGCTGGAAGACCTCGATGTTCGGCAGTCTCGTCAGTTGGTTGACGTAGGCCAGGCCGCGGACGCGCCGCTGCAGCTTCTCGTCTTCCGTGATGTCGATTGCCAGAGCCTGCCCGACGCCGCTGGGGTCGGCCTCCAGGATCTTGAGATGCAGATAGACGCGTCTGCCGTCGGGGGCCGCGCAGCAGAGGCGCAGCGACTCGCCGCCCTTAAACGGCGCCTGCGGGAATTTTTTCTGCCCCGCCGCGGCGATCTCGTCGAATTTAAAATGCGGCGTCTCGGGCGGCAGTCCCAGCAGCTTGGCAAAGCTCTCTTTGAAATCGTAGGCACGTCCAGAAGGGTGGAGGGTCAGCAGATGCAGCCCCGAGGAGTTGATCACTCCGTCGGAGATGCTCAAAAGACGCACAAAGCGCCAGGCGTAATAATAAACGAGCAAAGTGATGCCTATCAGCAGCAGCGTCAGCGCCGCGAATACCGCGCCTATCTTTATCATCAGCTTCTGCTGCGCGCCTCTGATGCTTTTGTTTGACGAAACGGCGACCAGCTTCCAATTGCCGGTATTCGGCAGCGTCACATAGGAGACGGATCTGCCCGTGCTCTTGGAGGTGTAGTTATGGACCGTTGCTCCGTCGGCGGAGGCCATTTGTACGGCGAGCTCTTTTCTTTCCTCGGGCGAGAGCCTTCTGCCCATAAAGTTGAAGACCTTCGTCGAGCCGCTGAAATACATCTGCGGGTCGCTGAAGACGCCGGAATTGGAGATGACGGAGTTTTCGCCGTCGATCAGAAAGAGATTGGCGCCGCTATAGGGGATGTCGATGCCTTTGAGGAAGGAGGCGGCCTCGCTGGTATCCATGACGGCGCTGAGCGTGCCGACGACATAGGCTCCCATATAGACGGGGGTGGATAGCACGATGGACTCCGCGCCATGTATCCGCTCCTTCGCGGCGGGGTCTAGAATTACGGAGGAGGTGGAGGAGAAACCGCGCAGCGCCCGCTGAAAAAAGTCATAGTCATAGATGTTGTAGCCTCTCTCTTCGGGGGTTAGCACATCGCCCTTTTCGTCGGCGATCATGAAACGCTTATAATTCATCCGGTCTTTAATCCGGTTGTAAAAGCGGCAGCGCTCCTGCAGCTCCGCTAACGCGACGCTGGGGTCCTGCTCTTTATTATTGTTGCCGAGCCACGCGATCGACGATAGCATTTGGATACGGGTGTTTATTCTTTCATTGACTATATCGGCGGCCAAGGAAAAGACGGAATGCATTTGGGCGTAGTCCTGCTCCAGATACAATTCTCTGATGCGGAGCAGCAGCATAACGTTCAGACAACCAAGCAGAAGAAGCATTATTATGAGGAGAACAAAGGTACGTGTAAAAAATGAACGTGTTTTTATCCTATTCTTCAATAGTCTAACTCCTCTGGTTGTACGGCTTCGCTAAAATAATTATAGCATATTAAAGTGCGGATATATCTTTCCCGCCGTTGCCAAAAATACCGATTGAGCGGCGCTGCCGCCTTTTTGCGGCGCGGCGGCAGGCGGGGCGGCAAAGAAAAAAGAGCGCGGACGCAAAGGATATTTTTTGCCGCACATAACGCAGCCGGCATTGTCATCTTCACAAATATTCCACAAAAATCATCGTTGACTTTCGTTGACCATATGGTATTATTATGAGCCATGCAGCAAGTATACAAAAAAATTTTTGGAGGTGTCTCAATGGAAAAATTCAATCTGAACAGCAGCTTGAAAAAGTTAGGCACGGCTGTGCTGGCCGCTCTGATTTTATTTGCCGGCGGAGCCGCGGGGTCCTATATAGCGACAAGATACACAGTAACCGAGACGGGCATCAGCCCGGCGGCAAATCCCGGAGGGGCGGCGGTGGCTTTTACCCCCGAGCCCTTCGACCAGAAGAACCCCTATGTGGCGATCGTCAAGCGGAGCTCGCCCGCGGTCGTCAACATCGACGTCGAGACCATGGTGACGGAGCAGCCGATGGTCAATCCCTTCCAGGGCAACCCCTTCTTCGAGGAATTTTTTGGAGAGGAATTTTTCGGCCCGCAGCAGCGGCAGAGCCAGCCCCGGAAGGTGCCGCGCCGCGGCAAAGGATCGGGCTTCATCGTCAGCAAGGAGGGCTATATACTGACGAACAACCACGTCGTCGAGGACGCCGACAAGATAAAGGTCACGATGCTCGACGGCAGAACCTTTGACGCGAAGAAGGTCGGTCAGGACCCCACCTTCGACCTCGCCGTGATCCAAATCAAGGCAGGCGACCTTCCCGTCCTGCCGCTGGGCGACTCCAGCGCCACCGAGGTGGGGGAGCAGGTCGTAGCGATCGGCAACCCGCACGGCTTTGAGAATACCGTCACCGCGGGGATCATCTCCGCAAAGAACAGGACCCTGCAGGCGCCGGGAATAAACTTCCAGGGCTTCCTTCAGACCGACGCGGCGATCAACCCCGGAAACAGCGGCGGCCCGCTCATCGACCTTAACGGCGACGTCGTCGGGATCAACACGGCGATCGTTCCTTATGCACAGGGCATCGGCTTCGCGGTCCCCGTCAACATGGCGAAACAGATTATGGACGACCTCATCAAGCACGGCGAGGTGCGCCGCGGCTGGCTCGGCGTAACGGTGCAGCCGCTCACGGCTTCGCTCGTGGAGGCCTACAAGATCCCGGTCAAAGAGGGCTCGATCATCGCCGACGTCCAAAAAGGCTCGCCGGCGGATAAGTTCGGCCTCCAGCGCGGCGACGTGATCGTGGCGGTCGGCGACAGCAAGATCAAGAACAGCGAGGACGTCGTCTTCGCGGTGCGCAACAAGCTTGCGGGCGAAAAGGTCCCCTTTGAGCTCTACCGCGACGGCAAGAAGATGACGATCGACGTCACTTTAGGCGACATCGACGGCGTGAAGGGCGCGAAGAGAGAGAGCCGCGGCGGCCAGCAGAGCGCCCCGAAGGAATCGACGCGGATGGGGATCACGGTGGCGCCCAACAGCCCTGAGTTAGGCAAACAGTACGGCCTCTCGGAGACCGAAGGCGTGGTGGTGACGAAGATCGCCCAGGGTTCCCAGGGACAGCGCTTGGGCCTTCGTCGGGGAGACGTCATCCTGGAGATCAATCGGCAGAAGATAAACACCATCGCCGATTGGGAGCGGATGATGAACGGCAAGCGGGGAGCGCTCGGCTTCCTGATCTCGCGCGGCGGGCAGACGCTTTTC
>CAKSWL010000184.1 GCA_934511335.1 uncultured Cloacibacillus sp.
GGGACCGTATAAAGCAGCTTTCTGACTATATGGGCGAACATGCGTGCCTATTTAGCCCCTTCGTCGATCCACACCTGTTCCATGGGCGCGGTGTATTCCCCGAACGCCGGAAGCACTACGTTTTTGACCTTCTTCTGTGTCGCGATGTTGTTATAGTAGTGGAATAAGAATATCCACGGCGCGTCGTCCACGATCATCTGCTCCGCCATTTGGTAAATCTTTATGCGTTTTTCGGGGTCGGTCTCAGTGCGTCCTTCGGAGAGCAGTCTGTCTACCTCGGGATTCTTATAATAGGAATAATTTCCCTTCGCTCCAATGTTGGAAGAATGCAGATTGACGAAAAGGAAATTATCAGGATCAAGATAGTCTACGACCCAACCCATCCTGAACATCTGATCTTCGCCCCTGTCGACGAGGTCGAGAAGAACCCCCCAATCCATCGTTCTGATATTGAGTTTTATACCGAGTTCCGCGACCTGAGCCTGTATGGCCTCCGCCACGTCCTTATGGCGGACGTTTTGATTGACGAGTATCGTCGCCTCGAAGCCGTCAGGGTAGCCGGCCTCCTTCATAAGCTGCTTTGCCTTCTGAGGATTAAAATCATAACCTTTTAAATCCTTGTTGTAACCCGGCATAGATGGGGGCAGGACGCCTTTCGCGGGATACCATAGTCCTTCGAGAACCAGTTCATTGATCATCTCTCTGTTCACCGCGTAGTTGAGGGCCTGGCGCAGCTTCTTGTTATTCTTGAACGGCTCCTTCTCAACGTTTAAACCGTAATAATAGGTTCCAGGCTGCGGTCCTTCCAGCATATTCTCGCCCAGCAGCTGGCGTCCTTCGACGACGGCGCGGTCTGGAATGTCGCGCATGATATCTATATTGCCCTTTTTAAATTCTTCCCACGCGACTGTACCATCGGGAATAACGACGAGCTCCCAACTGTCAAGATATGGGAGCCTGCGTCCCTGGCCGTCCTTTTTCCAATAGTTCTCGTTCCTTTTCAGTACGACCTTCTGATCTTGCTTCCACGAGCTTAGAGCAAACGGTCCCGTGCCTACAGGATGGAAATTGAAATCCTTTCCCCACTTCTGAACATCTTCTTTGGGAACTACTACGAAGCTATTGTAGGCAAGTACTGAGATAAATGGGGCAAAGGGTTCTTTAAGAGTGAATACGAGCGTATATTTATCGGGAGCCTGTATGCCTTTCCACTCCGTAGCCTTTCCCTGGGTGAATTCGTCATATCCGTCTACTACGTTGATGAAATAGGCCCGCGGCGATTTATCGCGTACCATGCGTTCTAAAGACCATTTCCAATCCTGCGCCGTCGCTTCGCGTCCTCCGTTTGCGGTGGGTTTTCCCTCTGCCGTCTTCTGGAAATGAACGCCCTTTTTGAGCTTGAATGTGTAGGTTTTGTTGTCGGGAGATATATTCCAGCTTTCGGCAAGATTCGGAACGATGCCTTTGCCGTCCAGGCTGTTGTTTACAAGTGTGTCGAAGATAAGCAACGTGACTCTTGCGGAGGTAGTGTCCGTTGCCATGTGCGGGTCAAGCTTTGGCGGGTTGGCGACTTCATGCCATCTGACTGTGCCGCCGTAGACCGGATCGCCGGCGAACGCCGCTCCGGCCACTAAAGCGAGAAGCGCAAGAGACAGAAATATTACCGCGGTTTTTCCCCTTGTGTAAAACATTAAAAATGCCTCCTTCATTTTGGATATCTTAATCAAGTATAGTGTAGGCGGACAAAAAGTCAATATGAAATAAAGTTAATATGAGATATAGAGATATTGTTGTTCTGAGATAATGTCACTATGAGAGAGATACTAGTCGGCATTACAGACGACGAAGCGAAGCGGGGCAAGGTGATCGGAGGCGCCTATCCGGCGCGGCGGCGAATTGGGAGGCGTATGCACTGCCCGGTATTTCCGCAAGGCGGGTCATAAGGCTCAAAGCATGGTCTGCCAGGACGGAGCTAAGGGGGTATATTTTCCTGCAAAAGGACGCAGAGCGCCTGCATGCTTTTTGATAAAAGGATCGACTTTAGACTGGTATTTGCCAGCAGGGAGGAGAGAAAGGCGGAGGAGGCGGACAAGGCCGTCTTCGTTCCATGAGATACTCTGGAAGTAAGGGAGACTGAAACGGGCTCCGTTTATGTCATGCACAACGGCGGGGCGATATTGATGAAAGAGACAGCGACGCCGCAAAAGGCGTATGCCTGCATTACCGCAAAAAGACAAAGCAGGCGCTGTGCTGGCCCGCAAGCCAGCCGTGGATCACCTCTGGCGGGGGGCTTACTATCGGCTCCGCCAAATATGATATCACACATGAAAGACGTTAGTGACATTTTCTCAGGACAATTGGGGTGATATTTTCTCTGGTCACTGGCACACCGTCCTGCCGGATAAAGCGGCGGGCTGCGTTCACCATGTCTTTGTTGCGCGTGCGGCGGTCATACATTACCACCTCGGGCTTCTTCCCCTGAACTCCGCCTTCGGCGTCGATCTCGCTGACGTCCATCTTAACGGCCTCGACTTCGGCGACGCCATAGGCGGCGAAGTCTCCAGTGACCGCGGCTATTTCCCGATTTTGATCGTGTCGGCGGCTAGAGCTTCCTCGCCAGCAGCCGCTTGGTCATGATCCACCGGAAGCAGAGGACGTGCACGCCGAAGGTGACCGCCCAAGAAACGGGATACGAAAGATAGACCGTCGTAACGGTGTGGAAGGCCTCGGCCTGAAAGAGCGTCGCGATCCATACCAGGCGCAGCCCGCAGGCTCCCAGCAGCGTGACGACCGTCGGCAGCACCGAATAGCCGATGCCGCGCAGCGTCCCCACCATCCCGTCCATCATGCCGCAGAGGGCGTAGGTGCTGCACAAGATCCACAGCCGCCTCATGCCGGCGCTGATCACCGCGTCGCTCGAAGAATACACGCCAAGCAGCTGGCGCCCGAAAATTACGACGAGCGCCCCCAGCAGCCCGCCTGTGACGACGATGCAGAGCTGTCCGCGCAGGAGCACCTTATAGAGGCGCTTGATGCGTCCGGCGCCGAAATTCTGGCTCGTGAAAGAGATGATCGCCTGATAAAAGGCGTTCATCGCGAAATAGACAAAGAGTTCGATGTTCGCCGCGGCGGAGTTCCCCGCCATCACCACCGCGCCGAAGGAATTGATCGAGGACTGGATGACGACATTTGAGAGAGAAAAAAGAATCCCCTGAACACCGGCGGGAAGGCCGATTTTCAAGATTAGTATCAGCTTCTCCCTGTCAATCCGCATCCGCGAGGGGATCAGCCGGATCCCCCCGCCCTCGCGCAGCAGGCAGCGGACGACCAGCAGCGCCGATACGCACTGTGAAATGACCGTCGCGATCGCCACGCCCGCAACGCCGAGGCGCAGATTAATGACGAAGAAAAGATTCAGGAGGACATTTATTATACCGGCGATGACGAGAAACCAGAGCGGACGCCGCGTGTCGCCGACGGCCCGCAGGATCGCGCTGCCGAAATTGTATACCATCGTCGCCGTCATGCCGAGGAAATAGATGACCAGGTAGAGCGTGGCGAGCTCCAGCACCTCTTCGGGGGTCCGCATCCAGATGAGGATCTTTCGCGCGCCGGCGATGCCGAGCACCGACAGCAAAACGCCGCTGGCGATCCCAAGCACCATCGAGGTATGGACCGTCCTGGTCAGGTCGTCCTCCGCCTTCGCGCCATAATAGCGCGCCGCGAGGACGTTGGTCCCAATAGAAAGCCCGATAAAAAGATTTGTCAGCAGTCCGATGAGAGAGGTATTCGAGCCGACTGCGGCGAGCGAATTATCGCCCGCGTAGCGCCCGACGACGATAATATCCGCCGCGTTGAAGAGCAGCTGCAATATGCTGGAACACATCAGCGGGATCGCAAAAAGGAGCATCTTCGGCAGAATCGCCCCGCTGCACATATCTATCTCGTATTTTTTGTTCAGCAACATCTATCTGTCCCCTCCTCGCCGCTCGATACAAGCAAAATCCTATTCCTCATGAAACATCCTTTGCCGCAGTCAGGACATTTTAACACATCGCGGCGTTCCCGCAGCACTTTTTACCAGAGAGCATCGAAAGAAAAAGACGGCGATGGAGCGTCCGGCAAACACGCTCGCACTGCTTCTCCCTCTGGTTTTTTCAGGCAGCCATCCCCCCCGCTTTCCCCATCAAAAGGCAGGGGTGTTCGCCCCTGCAAGATTATTGAAGTGTAAGTTTGTCAATCATGCGCTGTACATATTCCCCTGATCCCCATCCACTTGGAGCGACGGTCGGAGCCTGCCCGTAACGCAAACGGCGCATGTGCTCAGCGGCTTCTTATTAAGAAGAGACGGGTCGTCAGCCACGGGGCTTTTGATTTATTTTTTTTGTGCCTATTTTGACTCGGATTTTTATATCTGGTGCCGGAGGGGGGGGTCGAACCCCCACGAGGTTTACCCTCGGCGGATTTTGAGTCCGCTGCGTCTGCCATTCCGCCACTCCGGCATTGAACCATGTAATTTTATCTCATGACCGGCCTTAGGGCAACCGGCAATTTTATTTTTGTGAAAGTTCATCCTGAGGCGCTCTTTTCCCGCTGCGCCTCAGGCGGCGCCGGCAGCAATCTTTTATACGTTTTCCCTGCCATGTGGGGCGGTAATGTAATATAATATATGGAGTTTATCATATAGTTAGGAGGCTCCGACGTGAAGACCATCACTCTGGCACACTATACAATGAAAGACATCGAGCCCACTCCGTGGGTCGAAACATGGGAAAATCTAATGAAGTTCGGCTCACGCATGGCGCCGAAGCTGATTCCGCTGGGCTTCAAGCTCAAGCTGCGCAAGGTCATCATGGACGAGCCGACGCAGGACAACCTTATGATGGCAAATATGGTGACGATAGAATGCGAAGAGGCTGACACCCCGGAAACGCCGATCGAGAACCTTCTGATGCTCGAACTGGATTTCACCCCCTGCGGCGAGTGCCGTACGGCGGAGGGGGTGGAGTTCCCC
>CAKSWL010000185.1 GCA_934511335.1 uncultured Cloacibacillus sp.
GTTAGGTATAAAACAACAGCCGCCACGCTCTGGAAATACGTTCGTTATTACCAATAACTTTACCATATCAGGCAACGATCCGACAAGCATCGAGCAAGAAGTGCGCCGCATCTTAGCAGATATCGAGCGCAGGGCGCGTGCTAAAGAAAGGGGAAAGTTCACAGATGCTCCTATCTTTGGGTGATTTCCAGTTCTCCGTCGACAGCGCCGCCTATGACCGCCTGACTATCAAGGCAGAATATCCCTGGTCTAAGGCAGAGCGGCTGGGTTCTGTTCCGCAGCTTCAGGCCGTAGGCAAGGAGCACCGCACTATTTCGATCAGCGGCGCGGTCTTTCCCTCTTACAACAACGTGGGGGACTATCAAATCGAGTCGATCAGAGAGCTTGCCGCAAAGATGACACCTCAGATACTAGTCGCCGGCGACGGTAAGAATCTCGGCAAATGGTGCGTCATCTCAATCTCAGAAGATGATTCCTGCTTCTTTGAACAGGGGACGCCGCGGAAACAGTCATATACGCTGGAGCTGGAGAGGTACTCAAATGAATAGTATCGCCGCAAAAGAAAACGACAGGCTCGACCTCATCTGCTGGAAACACTACGGCACGCTCTTTGGCCGCGCCGTCGAACAGGTGCTTGAGGCCAATCCAGGCATATCTGCCACGGAGGAGCTTGCTTCCGGCGTCGTTGTCTTATTGCCGGATATAGAGCTCCTACCGCTGGAGCGTTCGCTATGGTAGAGCTTTATACGCCGGTCTTCCGCGTCGAGGCAGACGGTCTTGACCGTACCCGCGAGGTATGGCGGTATCTTTCTTCGCTCGAATACACGGATGCGGAAGAGGATGAGAGCGATGCCGTCGACATCACGGTGGCAAACTGCCCGGCATTTTCAATTCCCAAACGCGGCGCGGTCTTAAAGCTCTGGCTCGGATGGAAGGAAAGCTCGATGAAATATTTCGGAGCCTTCATAGTCGATGAAGTGAACGGACAGTTTAGAGCGGCGACAATGACGATCTCCGCGAAGTCGGCGGATCTTACGGGAAGCTCGACATCGAAAGAGAAAGCGGATATAGAATGGGAGAACATTTCGTTAGCGGATCTGACGGTCAAAATAGCCGCGAAACACGGCTGCAAGGCAAAAGTGCTGCTTGATGCCCGCTACGCGTATCAGGCGCAGACACGGGAAAGCGATATCGCCTTCCTGCGTCGTCTGGCAAAGGAGGCGGGGGCGTCGCTCACAATCAAAGATAAAACCTTCGTCATCGCCCCCTGCGGCGAAGCATTCCGCGCGGAAGCCCAAATATCGTATAAAGACGTCATAAGCGGAGGCTGGACGCTTCAGGAACGCGAAAAATACCAAGCCGTCACGGCGAAATGGTGGAATAAAGACAGAGCCGAAGAAGAAAGCGTCAGCAGCGGCGGCGGGCAGCCCGCGTACGTCATAAAAAAACGCTTTGCGAATGCCGCCGAAGCGCGAAATGCCGCGACGAATTATATGGCAAAGCTAGCCAAGGGTGAGCTTGAGCTTGACCTCACGACGGCGGGCGACCCCACGCTCGTCTCCGGCGCGAAAGTCGCCTGCACCGGCTTCTCGCCGCAAGAAATCAACGGCAGCTACCTGGTAAAATCCGTGAGGCATTCAATCTCAAAATCAAGCGGCTGGACCACGGATATAACGCTTGACAAACTGCCGTAGGCATCAAAAAAGCGGAGCAAAAAATAAACTCCGCTAACAAACCAAACCACCAAAGTTTCTCATAAAGGAGTTATCCACATTGTGAAAAATTATCATCACGCGAGAATGAAATTATCATTTGCAGTGGGATTTGCCAATGTTGAGAGGGCCTTTTATATTATAATTTTTACACTAATACTAATAATACAGATAAGAGGAGATGACCGGCTATGCTTTTACTCTGCTACCCGCAGTGAACGACATGCCAAAAGGCCAGGGGCTGGCTTAAAGGACACGGGATCGAATATACGGAGCGCAACATCAAAACCGAGAACCCCACCGTCGGTGAGATAAAAGACTGGCAGCGGCTCTCGGGACAGCCGCTGAAAAAATTCTTCAATACAAGCGGCAGCTCCTATAAAGCGCTCGGCCTCAGCAAAAAATTACCAGCACTCTCCGAAGCAGAGCAGATAGGGCTGCTCGCCGCCGACGGGATGCTCGTCAAACGCCCGCTCGCCATCCTGCCAGACAGGGTGCTGATCGGTTTCAAAGAAGAAGAATGGGAAAAGGAGTTCTCTAGATAAAAAAATAATGACTATCCCACAGAATATAAAAGAAAAAATGACCGAGCGCCGGCGGGACTTCCATAAATATCCCGAAAGCGGTTGGGCGGAGTTCAGAACGACTGCGGCGATCGCCGGGATCCTTGAAAAAACGGGCTGGAAGGTGCGCTTTGCAAAAGATTTTATCGACCCCGACGAGGTCATGGGCTGCACGATAGTCCCCAAATAGAGCGCGAACGCGCGCTTTCACAGGGCGCCGACAGGAGAGCTCCCGCAAAGATCGGCGGCTACACCGGCCTCACGGCGACGCTTTTGACCGGCAGAAAAGGCCCCGTCACACTCTTTCGCTTCGACATCGACTGTGTGGAAACCGAAGAGGCGCGCGACGCGGAACACCTTCCGGCGCACGCGGGGTTTGCCTCCGTGAATCCCGGCTGGATGCACGCCTGCGGACACGACGGACACGCCGCCGTCAGCCTCGCCCTGGCGGAGATGCTTATGGAGGCAAATGAGCGGCTGCGCGGCAAAATACGCCTCGTCTTTCAGCCGGCGGAGGAGGGCGTGCGCGGCGGTTACGCAATGTCGGTGGCGGGAGTCGCGGACGACGCGGACTATTTCATCGCCATGCACCTCGGACTCGGAAAAACCGACCGGCAGCGTCTGCGGCGGCATCGGCGGCTTTCTCTGCTCCACAAAATTCGGCGCCGATTTCCGCGGCGTCGGCGCCCACGCCGGAGGGAAACCGAAGCGCGGGAAGAACGCGCTGCTCGCGGCTGCCGCAGCGGCGGTCAACATGCACGCGATCTCGCCCCATTCGGGCGGCGCGACACACGTCAACGTCGGCGTCCTCAACGCCGGCGAGAGCGACCGCAGGCTCGCCGCGGTAATAATGAAGGCGCACAGGGCGCCGCCGGCGTGACGCAGCTGGAAGAATACCGCACGATGCACGTCAGCGGCGACGCCTGTTGGCTCATGCGGCGCGTCTAGGAACGCGGCGGGCTCGCCGCTTGTGTGGGGATCGGCGCTGCGACCGCCGCCGGCCACCACAACAACCGCTTCAACTTCGACGAAGAGGCGACGCCGGTCGCGCTCGAGGTGCTGCTCAAGAGCGCGCTCCTGCTCAGCGGAAGGCAGTAAGTCCGCAGCGCAAACCCGCTTACAATTACGCCGTTTTACTGCAGCTACTCTTTTACCGAAGGCGCCCCATCCCCGGGGCATCACGGGCCTCCGGCAATTTTATCGCCGGACGCCAGCACATGTAAATTTCCGCTTGACTCTTTAGGGCAAAAGACGCAAAATTATCTCCGATATTTATTGTGCGGTTTAAGGTTTAAAGAAATAAAAACAAACCGGCCGCCGATGAAAAAGCTGGTTTTTTGTTGATCAGTTAAATTTTACGCTTTCGGAGGGTTTTTAGGATGGACAGCAGGCATAGAGAAGAGATACTTCGGCTTCTTGAACAGAACGCCAAATATACGGCAAAAGATATCGCCGTCATGCTCGACATGGATGTGATAGAGGTCAAGAACGAAATCGATATCATGGAGAAAGAGCGCATCATCTGCGGCTACCACGCGATCGTGGATTGGGACAAAACGGACGACGAAAAGATCTCCGCTCTCATCGAGCTTAAGGTGACGCCGCAGCGCGGCGAAGGCTTCGACCGCATCGCTGAGAAGATCTACCAGTACCCCGAGGTAGAATCGCTCTATCTGATGTCGGGCGGCTACGATTTCTCGGTGATCCTTAAAAAGGCGACGATGAAGGAGATCGCCAACTTCGTCTCGTCACGGCTCGCGGTCATTGAAGAGGTGCAGGGCACGGCGACGCATATCGTGCTCGTGCGCTACAAGGACCACGGGATACAGCTGGCGGCTCCGAAAAAAGATATGAGGATGGTGGTGACGCCGTGAGGGATTTCATCTGCGAGAAGATAAAAAAGATAAAGCCGTCAGGCATACGCCGCCTCTTTGACATTGCAAGCGAAATACCGGACGTCATCTCGCTTGGGGTCGGCGAGCCGGATTTCGACACCCCCTGGCACATCCGCGAGGAGGGCATCTATTCCCTGCACAAAGGACGCACCTTTTACACCTCCAATTCGGGGCTCATCGAGCTCCGTGAGGAGATCGCGCTTTTCATGAAACGCAAGTACGGGCTCGCCTATGACCCCAGGCATGAGATAGTGCTGACAGTCGGCGGCAGCGAAGCCATCGACATCGCGCTGCGCGCGATCATCGACCCTGGCGACGAGGTGGTCTACCCCGAACCCTGCTTCGTCTCCTACGAGCCCTGCATCCTGCTCTCCGACGGCGTGCCCGTTCCGGTCGCGCTCTCGGCGGAGACCGAGTTCCGCCTCCGGCCCGAGCAGCTTGAGGAGGCGATCACGCCGAAGACGAAGGCTCTGCTCATATCCTATCCCAACAACCCCACGGGGGCGATAATGGAGCGGGAGGACCTTGAAAAGCTGGTGCCGATCATCGTCAAGCACGACTTGCTCGTCATCTCCGACGAGATATACAGCGAACTCTCGTACAAAGGCCGCCACGTGAGCATCGCCTCTCTTCCGGGGATGCTGGAGCGAACGATCGTCATTAACGGCTTCTCAAAATCGTACGCGATGACGGGCTGGCGTCTCGGCTTCGCCTGCGGCCCCGCGGAGATAATGGAATACATGCTGAAGATACACCAGTTCGGCATCATGTCCGCGCCGACGATGAGCCAGTACGCCGCGATTTCGGCGCTCAAAAACGGCGACCAGGACATCTTCACGAT
>CAKSWL010000186.1 GCA_934511335.1 uncultured Cloacibacillus sp.
GGATAAGATTTTTCATACACGCGATTATAAATGATGATATGACAGAAAGCCGGTCATATCAAGGGCTTACAATTCCAACGATTGTCCCGGGCCGCCGGCTGCGGTAAACACATGATAAAACTCCTCCCCGGTCAACGGGTCGCAGGGAAGAGTTTAACGTTCTCGTGGTATCCGGTATAGGTACTGGCAATTTGGCGCTTATCATATAGGATATAGGGGAGGCGATATTCCGCCTCCCCTTAATATACAGGCTATTTGGAGAATACACGCCGCCCCGCTCCCAGGGAGGCCTTCGCCCGGAGAACTTCAGTAGGATTTTACAGTTCTCAGAACATTGTTTTCGTCATCGTAACAATAAATCGTCATGTCATGGGTTCCCCAAGTATTATTTATTGAAAAATATTGCGGTCTATCTTTCTCCTTTGGGTAATAAATAAAATTGCCCAGATCCCCGGATACAGTGTACCAAATACGAAATTTTCGGTTTAATATATTGTCGATGCTGGACTTGAGCCCCTTTTCTAGAGCCTCCTTTTTGTCAGAGGTAAGCTTGCCTTGAATATCGATAGAGTTATCTTTAACATCAACCCTCAAATTTTCACGGTTGATGTCGTTTTCTGTCAGCAACACCATCATAACCCGCCTTATATTCGTCATATCCGCGACCGCGCGCGCGTCTTCCGCGCTCCGTATGGCGGAGCTGGCCGCCACCATCAGCAGCCCCGCAAGAATGGCGACAATGGCGATTACGATGAGCATCTCCACCAGAGTGAAGCCGCGTGCGCGTCCTCTGCCATCTTTTATCGTTGTAGTAGTCATGCAAACCGTCCTTTTACGGCTCGAAATATGCCGTTCTTTCTTTAGAATTGCCCCCGCCGGTGGGGGATATACTTCATTATTTTACATTAATTGTCAGTGGTTTTCAACGGGATTTTATCAAATACAGGCGACGGGCTCGTCTGTCCGAAACGCGGCGGCAATATGCGTCTCATCGGTTTTTGCGAGATAAAAGAGTTGGTGCTCATCCCAGCGCAGGTAAAGATAGTCGTCCACGCCCAGAGTATATACGGCTTACGACGATGTGAGCGAGAGAACATTCATGTCCCGATCAGGAAAGCGAAGCTTCCGGCTCCGGCCATAAAGGGAAGTGCTGCCGCCTGCTCCATCATAGAGACGGCAAAAGACCCACCTCAAACCCTTTGAATACCTCAAATACATCCTGGAGACCATGCCCGGCATCACCAGGGGACAGTACCCCGCTCCGTTGCCCAGGAGCAAAGAACCGCCCGGCTTTTGCCGGCTCAAAAAGGCGGGCGGCGACGGCGGTAAGGCCGAAGAGCCCGCGGCGGAAGCGGAGGCCTAGAGGACGGCTTGGGCGTCGAAGCGGGCCGAATGATATGAGAAGGTTATGGAAATAAATTAGGTATCGGGGTTTGACTCATACCGTTGAACCGCCTCTGATGCCGGCGTTCGGCGACACGGACGCGGGGCGGGCCGTTTTGGGCGGCAGACATTATAGGGAGACGAAAGCTAAAAAATATAGGTAACGAAAAATGGCCTCTCGTACTCTAAGTACAAAAGGCCATCATATCGGCTGGCTCCTCGACGAGGACTCGAACCTCGAACCTAGTGGTTAACAGCCACCCGCGCTGCCGATTGCGCCATCGAGGAATATCAGGTCGAAAACTCGACAGAGGATATTATAGCACGCTCTTGATTTTTAGCAACCCCCTAAAAGCCATGTTGTTGTTCAGAGATAAAGTCACTCCCTAATAGGTCTGAGAAAATGTCGCTGTGAGGCAGATACTAGTGAACATTACAGAGGACGAGCCAAAGCGGGTCAAGGTGATCGGAGTCGCCCCATCCTGCCGTGCCCTTTAACGGGAAAAAGAATTTTACTATTATTTAATTTTTTCTTGAGTAATAAAAATATATTTTTATAAATTTGGTATATTGACATCTCAATCAATATACTGTATTGTGTAGTTGTTTTCCGATATTCAGAGTTTGTTTTCGCTATGCAGAAAAATAAAAATTTGTCAGCACTGTCCCGTCTGGCGGGGCATATCAAAAAAAAGGAGAGTGTTTTAGATGAAAAAACTCACAACATTAACGGCGCTATTATGTGTCATGCTCTTTGCGGCGGCGGCCTCCGCCGCTCCCGTGCACGAGTTTGCGGTCGCCAATGATTCCACGGACGATACGGTGACGGGCCTGATGACGCTTAAGCTTAAAGAGGTCCTCGAAGCCAAGTCTAAGGGCGCGATGAAGGTCAACGCCTTTACCAATTCACAGCTCGGCTCGGACCGTGAGATCACGCAGAGCCTCCAGAACGGCGAGCTCGCGTTCGTCGTTCAGACGACGGCCCCGCAGGTCAACTTTGTGCCGAAGGCCGCGGTCTTTGACCTTCCCAACCTTTTCCCGAACAAAAAGGTGGCGCGCAAAGCGCTCGATAAGTTCCAGAAGGATATCGAGCCTGAGTACGCCAAGGCCGGCATCGTCATGCTGGGTTTCGGCGACCAGGGATTCCGCGTCCTCTCGTCGAACAAGGCGATCAGCAAGATAGACGATTTCAAAGGGCTCAAGCTCCGCACGATGGAGAACAAATATCACGTACAGTACTGGCAGGCGCTTGGCGCGAACCCGACGCCGCTGCCCTTCAGCGAACTTTATCTTGCGCTACAGCAGGGCACAGTGACGGGGCAGGAAAACCCTTACGAGGTCATCGTAGCGACGAAGCTCTATGAGGTCCAGAAATATGTGGTCGATACGAACCACCTTTTCCACTACATAACGATCATCATGAGCAAATCCATCTATGACAAACTCCCAGCCGCCGACCAGGAGCTTGTCCGCGACGCGGCGCGCGAGGTCATCGTCTGGGGGCGCGAGCAGGCGGATAAGCGCCACGCAGACCGTGTATCCATCCTCAAGAAGCATGACGTAAAAATCATCGAGCTCGACGAAAAAATGCTCGGAGAAATGCAGGAGAAGTCAAAGCCCGTCTATGACAATATCTCCAAAGCCGTCGGCGGCGATTTGGTCAAGAAGCTTCAAGACGCCGTCAAAGATGCGGCAAAGTAGGCCGGAGAACGGCGGAAATCGCTTATTCGGCCGGGTAGACCGGAAAGGGGGCCGGAAGTCAGCCGGGTTTTCCGGCGAGGGCCGCCGGCCCTTTTTTCCCAACGTCACACAAATCATCTAAAGAGGAGGAAAAGATAATGCTCAAGTGGTTAAATAATCATTTGGAAGAGGCATTGATGACCCTGCTGCTCTTTCTCATAACCTTGATCATCTCTTACTCGGTCATCATGCGTTACATATTTAATAATTCGCCGTCATGGGCGGAAGAGATCACCAGATTTTTCTTCATATGGTCGGCGTTCTTAAGCATCGGCCTCTGCATTAGGCGCCAAAGCTCCATCCGCATCGACATTCTGCTGACGGCTCTTTCGGAAAAGGGACGCTGCCTGCTGCTTATTTTTGTAAACGTCTTCATCATCGCCGTGATGCTCTACTGGCTCAAGGGCGCGGTGAACGTCACGAAGACGCTCATGGACAACGGCCAGACCAGCCCCGCGCTGCTCGTGCCGATGTGGGTGATCTACGGCTCTTCCACGGTCGGTTTCTCGCTCGCCATCATCAGGAGCGCGCAGCAGGTCTTAATACATATCGCCGGTTTCAAGGCGTGCCGAGGAGGGAAATAAAATGTTGGCATATGTATTTATCGTATTTGCACTCTGTCTCGCCGTAACGGTCCCCGTCGGCATAACCATGGGAGTCTCGGCGATGGTGCCTCACTTCCTCAATCCGGCGTTTCCCGCGAAGATAGAATTCATCGTGCGCCAGATGGTCGGCGGCGTGGACTCCACGCCATTTATCGCCGTGCCGCTCTTCGTGCTCTCCGGCATCATCATGGCGCGCGGCGGCGTCTCCGATAAACTTTTCAACATGTTCTCCTACTTCGCGGGAGACAAGACGGGCGGCCTGCCCTGCGCGGTCGTCGTCACCTGCCTCTTCTACGGCGCGATCTCCGGTTCCGGCCCCGCGACCGTCGCCGCCATCGGCGCGATGTCGATCCCGCTGCTCGTCGGCCTTGGCTATGACAAGACCTTCGTCACGGCGCTCGTCGCGACGGCGGGCGGCCTGGGCGTCATCATCCCGCCGAGCATCCCCTTCATCCTTTACGGCCTCTCCTCCGGCGTCTCGGTCGGCGCGATGTTTATCGCAGGGATCCTTCCCGGGCTGCTGATCGGCTTCTGCCTCATGGCCTATGCCTGGTATTACTGCAAGAAACATGGCGAGGACAAAGAAAAGCTCAGCGCCTACTGCGCGGAGCTCCGCAAAAACGGCCTCTGGCACATCTTCTCAAAGAGCTTCTGGGCGCTGATGACGCCGGTCATCATTCTGGGAGGCATCTACGGAGGCGTGACGACGCCCACGGAGGCGGCCTGCGCCTCTGTCGTATACGCGCTCGTCGTCTGCTGTTTCATCTATAGGACCATGACCCTCAAAGACGTCGTCGACGTCTTTCGGGAGGCCGTCGTCACCTACGCGCCGATCACCTTCATCCTTGCGGGCGCGATGGCTTTCGGCCGCGTGCTGACGATCATGCAGGCCCCCCAGGCGATCGCCATGGCCATCACCGGCCTTGTCAGCTCTAAGATCGGCGTGCTTATCGTCATCAACATATTCCTGCTCGGTGTTGGCATGGTGATAGACACCTCGCCGGCGATCCTCATCCTCACTCCGATACTGCTGCCGCTTGTGAAAAGCGTCGGCGTCGATCCGGTGCACTTCGGCATCATCATGGTAGTCAACCTCGCGATCGGCTTTGTGACGCCGCCGATGGGAGTCAACCTCTTTGTCGCCAGCTCTCTGACGGGGATATCCGTCGTGGCGATCGCCAGGAGGGCGATACCGTTCATCATCGCCTTCCTCTTCGCGCTGGTCCTGATCACCTTTATACCCGAGATAAGCCTCGCCCTGCTTTAAACAGGAGATG
>CAKSWL010000187.1 GCA_934511335.1 uncultured Cloacibacillus sp.
TGCTGAACATATATTATAGATATCCTATCCGGTGGACTCACTACCTAGCCTTGTCGCCCCATCCAGTAGCCCAAGGGAAAGCAGATTAGAACTATCATGATAAGCTCATAAAAATCTTTCATTGTGTTATTCCTCTCACCTTATCACTTAATGCCTTTTTCTTTTGCCAGCTCTCTTAATCGTCGGTCTACATCTGCCAGATCGTCATAATCGCAGGATGGTACTGTGTGCTGTGTTCGTGCGCCGACCGGGGTAACGTCACCCTTGGCTGCGGCGGCCTCGACCTGACTCTTTGCCGGGGATATGAGCTTATCGCCCCAGCGCCATTCGTTGCCGTCTATTACCTTTTTACCGAAGAGGCCTACAACTACGATCTGCAGCAGGCTCCAATATTCATCCGGCAGCAGGATCGGCGCTATCTTCATACCGAAACCGGCGAGCAGCGGAAATAAGATGTAGTTCGCCGCGAGGTATACTACGGCCAGCCATATGATCGCGGGGATGCCTCCGGCGACGAAAAAGCTCTTGTTAGATAGCATATTGCCGAGCATACCCATGCGCGCGATATTTTCCTGCGCGTCGAGTTTTGCCAGCTCAAGCTTGAGCTCCTGCTGCTTGTTCGGGTCGGGGATGATTTTATCTATTATCCCAGAGATGCCTGGGATGAGTTCGAGAAGGTTCATTTTTTTTCGCCTCCAAAGAGTGTTTTTATCTGTTTGACGATTAAAGCCGCAACGGTGTCGAGCAGAGATGCCCCAGCATATCCACACATGCCGCCGACTGCCATCTGCAGCCACCCGCTGGCACCAATCACATAACAAAAAGCATGAATCATAATCCCCATGAAGGCCGCCGCGAACATTCCACAGGCAAATTCACCGGGAGAAAAAGGCTCCTGCCGGTGATACCGTGTGTAGCGTACAGTATTCCCTACCATGGTAATAATGATCGTCGGCAGCATGGCCAAAGCGGTCGTGACAAAATCGTCGATTATTTTCATTTTAGCACCTCCTTTATTCCCGCCGCGATCGCGTTCGCCGCCTTCTCCTGCCATACGGCATCTGTGAGCTTAGCGCGGTCAGCGGCGTTGCTGATAAAGCCCAGCTCTACAAGCACGGTGGGCATCTTAGTCTCACGCAGCACTGCATAATTTGCCGCCTTGATTCCCCTGCAGGACATGCCGGAGGCGGCCAGCAGCCTTTTGTATATTGCGCTTGCAGCCGTCACCGCCCTATCACTCTGGCTGGTATGCGTATATGCCTCTACGCCATTGGCCTGTGCGCTGGTCGCGCTGTTGCAGTGGATCGAGACAAAGATGTCTGCCTTTGCCGTGTTGGCAAGCGCGGCGCGCTCCGATAGCGTAGGGTGGGTATCTCCATTGCGGGTATATACGATGTTATATCCGGCGAGCTTGCCGCCTATCAGCTTCGCCACCTTTAGCGCGATATCCTTCTCACGCACGCCTCCGGCGCAGGCTCCGGGGTCTTTGCCGCCATGGCCGGCGTCGATGCAGATTGTTTTCGGCTTGACGCCATCGTTCGCGGATAGGGCGGCAGCGTTCTCGATTTCCGGCGCTATCGGCCTGTTTTTCGCGCCATCGTTCGCGGCGTAGATACCTAACACATCGAGCGCGATCGCGGCGTTGGCGTCGGAGAGCCAGCCCTTTTCGAGCGCATAGAGCAGCGCCGTTTTGAGCTTTCGCTCCGCTTGCTCCGCGCCGAAGATCTCCGGCGCAAGCCTCACGGCGGTTTCGGCGAGGCGGCGGAAGTATTCGCGGTCGGTGGCCCATTTGTAGGGGCCGGTGAGCAGGCCATCGAAGTACCCCCAGAAGTTATCACGGCGTGCGACGCAGAGCTGGTACATCGCGGCGATCTTGGCCTCGTAGTCGTCGAGAAAATCGGCTGTTGAATCATATTTGCGAAAGGCGCTCTCCGCGTTGTACTTGGTGCCGTCGGCGCGCTGCTCCCACGATACCTTGTTGTATATCGCGCCCTGCCAGCCCGAGCCTCGCTTTATGCCGGCGCAATTGTTCGCCGCCCAGCAGAGCTCAGTACTCCACGGTTCGCCCTTCTGGCGTGTTTCGTGGTGGCACTGGCAGAGCGCGGCGAAAGCGTTCAGCTTCGGGCGCTGCTGCGCGAGCGCAAAAAAGGTCTTGTCGTCCATGTTTTCTTACCTCCTTTTGCACCGCATACAGGAGAGGCCATCGCGGCCCACTCCTGTATGCGGCATCTTGTATTTGTGCCTCCACCTGTCAGCGGCAGGCGATGCGTTCAGCCGCGTCTTTTTACATGTAGCCTCGCCGTCTGCTTTTTCGCGCAGCGAGGCTACAAAGCTTCGGCCCGCTTTTGTTCTCACGGCGTCACGTTGTGAGAACAAACAACAGCCAGCCCCAGAAAAGCCACAGGCCGACAAAGATTCCGGCCCAGGCTATGAACAGCTTCATGTCCATCGCTGTTATTCGGCCCCCGCCGGCATCGCAAAGCTAGGCACGATGGCGGCAAGCTCCTCCGGAGTAGTTGCCGCTTCGGCCAGATCGTACTCTCCCTGCTGTTTGCCAAGCGCCGCGAGGCTGAGAGCCTGCGCGGCGGCCACGTTGGCCTGTATGCGCTGGGCAAGATATTCGGCGGTAATCGTCTGGCCGCTTGCGGCGCTGCGGCCCGCGGCCAAGGCAGAGACAAACTGCGCCTCCGTTGTCGAGGTATCGCCCGCAAGGATGTCCGCCGCCCCCTGGCGCTGGACGTCCCATGTCTCGATTTCGCCGGCGCTGTAGCCCTCTTTCGCGGTCGCCATCACGCGGTCGTAATAGGCGAGGATCTCACTTTTTTTGCGCTCCCTGAGTTCTTCGAAAGACGGCTGCGGCGGCTCTGGCTCCTCCGTCACACATTCCGGGTGTTCCTGGGCGTGGGCGTCGATCGCCGCAAATTCTTCGGCAAAATCCTCCGTATTGGGCACGTGGTAGGGCATACCGCCTTTGTATATCACGTAGCTGCCGTCTGCGCGGCGCGTCACGGCGCCGTATACCTCTGTTTCCTCCACTGTGTTTTCCTGGATTATCTCTGTTTCGCTCATGATTTCTTCCCTCCTTGTCTTCGTTAGGCGATGCGCCAGCAGAAGCCCCTCGGCTCCCGTTGCGCGTCAGACGCAAAAAGTACCGTTCCGCCGGCCGTAACGCCCGCCGTCACAAGCAGACACTTATAATTCCTTACTACGTCATACACTGAGTAGAAATATGCCCAGGAGCCTCCCGCGGGCAATACGCAGTCGGCCGGAGTATACGTGGTGCCAGCCTCGTTCCAGGTGCCGCCCTTAAGCGCCTTCCACTCTCCAACCCCGGAGCCGCTCTGCGGGAATGGCACCCCTATCCTTACCCACGGGCCCCACGTGCTTCCGGCGTAGTACCTGTGGTACATTGCGTTTGTGCCGGCGATGAGGGCTATCTGTTTCGTCGGGCTGCCTCCGGTGGAGAGTACCGCAAGCCAGGTCACGAGGTTTGTCGCGGGGAAGTTGCTGCCGGCCGCGGATTGCGCGGAGGAGAAGAGATAGCTCCCCGTCGCCTTGTAGTTGTTCAGGTCGACGGCTCCGCCGACCTGCTGCGTTATGTTGCCTATCTGTCCGGCCGTCTTGGCCGCCGTTACGTCGGCATCTTTGCCCCAGGTGCCGTCGGCCATGAGGTATTTGCCGATGTCCGCGGCGGCCGGCGCGGGTACGAGCCCTGCTCTTCCGGCTGCGGAGGCGGTGGCCCCCGCCATTGTGTCGGTATCCACGATCTCCTTGCGCCACGCTGACCACGTCCCCGCCGAAGCGCTGCCGCTATTCATACGGATGTAACTTTTTGTGGAACTCTGTATAAAGCGCTGTACTATGGGGCCGGAGGCCGACACCCGGTCGACGGTCAGAAACCCGTTCGTCACGCCGGCTGGGGCGTTGGAGAGTACAAGCGATGTGCCGAAGTAGTAGGTTCCGGCGGCGGTGGTGTAGTTGTCGAGGTTGCCGTCCTCAGCCACATAGATGGCGTTGCCCACCTGTCCGCTGGCTGTCGCCCTCTCCAGTATGCCGGCGTCGGCGGTCTTCACCCAGTTTTCCCACGTTTCGCTGCCCGCCGCGCCATTGCCGCGCCGCGTGTAGATGTAACGGCCGGTCTGCGAATAGCAGATCTGGATTGTCGGTGCGGTGGAGCTGGCGCCTTTGAAGATGTGCAGGAAACCGCCGGTGAAGCCGTCGGGGCAGTTGGTGTATGTCTTGTCGTACAAAAGATAATAGAAGCCCGCGACGTTGAATTTGTTCAGGTCGAGTTCGTCATTTCGCAGCGCCGCGCCGCCTATCTGTCCGGCTTCTACTCCGGCCGCGACTTGGTCGTTGTTGATCTTTTCCCAGGCGCTCCACGTTTCTCCAACTTTTTTGCGCATGTAGAGGCAGCTCTGATTGACGGCGAAGAGAAGCTGCTGTGCGGGGCTGCCGCCGCTTGAGCCTTTGAGCACCAGCAGGAAGCCGCCGGTGCAGCCTGCGGGCATGTTGTTGTATGTGCCGGAAACGGAGAGGTAGAGCAGAGTGCTTTCTGTGTAGCCGTTCAGGTCTGTTTCCGAAGCCACGATGGCCGCTGCCGGAAGGCCGCCGGTTTCTTTGTTTTGCATGCGTCCGTCCAAGTTCGCGAAGTTTCTGTCGATCTTTTCATACGGTCCATTCCAGAGGCTTGGCACGGCGTCCGCCATATTTTCTATTCTGCCTACGTTTTCATAAGGGATTCCCATCATAATTTCCTCCTTTTGCTTTCACTGTTTTAAAACCGCAGTCTAATGCGCACGGTATATTCTTCGTCGGCTTCTTTGATTTTCGGCGCGAAGAATTTGTAGCCGACCAAGTTGCCCGCGGCGTCGAAGACGCCCGCTTCAGAGATTTTCGCCCCCACGAGTTCGCCGGTGTCGAGCTTGCCGGAGGCCGTTGTGGAGAGCAGGTCTTCCTGGTAGATGTCCTGCAGAGGTTTT
>CAKSWL010000188.1 GCA_934511335.1 uncultured Cloacibacillus sp.
GAGATAAACCACGCGGCGGTGTACATCGGCGGCGGAATGTTCTTGCAGCATTTAACGCGCCGGCTCTCGCGCCGCGACCCTGCGCCGATGTGGAACAAAATGATACGAATGTGGGTGAGGCGCGATGCTTAGGAAGGTTTGCCTCCATGGCTATTTGTCCGAGAAGTTCGGCGAAGTTTTTGAATTAGACGTGCAGACGCCGGCCGAAGCAGTGAGGGCACTGTCCGTACAGCTGAAGGGCTTCGCATCTTCCGTGCGCGGCGGAGAGTTTTTTGTGCTGCGCGACGAAGAAAAGATTGAAGAGGTCGAACTGCTTATGACGATGGGCGGCGGTAGTGAGCTGCACATCGTGCCGGTCGCAAATGGCAGCAAAAACAACGGCGTGCTGAAAGTGGTGCTTGGCGTCGTGCTGATAGGCGTAAGTTTTGCGGTCGCCGGTTGGAGCATGGCGGGAATGAGCAACGTCGTCTTCGGAAGCTTCACAGCAGGGCACATGCTCGCGATGGGTGCAGGCATGCTGCTGAATGGACTAGGGCAACTGCTTTCGCCGACCCCTACGATAGACAGCAACGAACGCCCTGATTCTAGACCGAGCTATCTCTTCTCCGGAGCGCAAAACCTTGAGGAAGAAGGCAACGTTGTCCCTCTGGCATACGGTGCGCCGTGGGTTGGCTCGTTGGTCGCTTCCTGCGGCTTCGACACACAGGAGGCGAACTAAATGGGTAGTTCTTCTTCGGGGTACCGTGCGCCGGTCGAAGCGCCGAACACCTTGCAGTCGATGCAGGAGGTCACCATCGTCGAGGCTATCTCCGAAGGCCCCATCGTAGGGCTATATACCGGCGACGAAAAAAGCATCGCGCTGAATAAAAACCCGCTCAAGACGCCGGAAGGCGCGTTCACCTATCAGAATGTGAGCTGGGATATTCGGCTCGGGCTGCCGGACCAGGAGCCATTTGCGGACATCGTCGGCACTGAATCCGAAACCGGCGTCGGCGTAGAGGTCACGAAATACTTCCCGCGCGCGTCGGGCAGCGGCTCCGGCGCCGTCACCCGTACAATAACAAACCCGAATGTGACGCACGTCCGCGTGACGCTCGGCGTGCAGGGGCTATACAAGCAGATATTGGACGATGAAGACCGCAGCGGAGACACGGAAGGCGAAACGGTGAGCTATCGCGTCACCATCAAAGACAAAGACAACAACGTCGTCGTGCGCGACGATCAGAGCCGTACAGACAAGACCATGTCACAGTCCCAGTGGGCGATAAAATACACCCTTTCGGGCAGCGCACCTTGGACGGTTACAGTGACGAAAATTCACGACGACAATGAGAAGTCAAACATAAAGAACGACCTCTACTGGAGCAGCTACACCGAAATCATCAACCGGAAGATGATATACCCGCATACGGCGCTGATGATGGTGCGAGGCAACGCCGAGACCTTCGGCAGCTCGATACCGTCAAGGGCATACCGTGTGAAGGGGCTCATCGTCGAGGTGCCGAGCAACTACTCCCCCGCGACGCGGGCGTACAGCGGCATCTGGGACGGGACATTCAAAAATGCGTGGACGGACAACCCCGCGTGGATTTTGCGCGACCTCATTGAAAGCGACAGATACGGGCTCAAGAACTTCTTCCCGCCGCGCTGGATAAACCCGCTTATGGACAAATGGACGCTCTACGAGATAGCAAGGATTTGCGACGAGAGCGTCGATGATGGCTTCGGGGGCGCGGAGCCGCGCTACACCTTCAACGGTCAGATAATGGGAGCCGGAGAGGCTCGCGACGTCGTGCAGTCTATCGCCTCCGTATTCCACGGCATGACCTATTGGGGAAGCGCGTTGATGTACGCGACGTGTGACTACCCGACAGACCCGCTGCGGACGCTCAATCAGAGCACAATTAACAATGGCACTCTATCTTATTCTACCGGCAGCGCGCGTGAGATACACAGCGTCGCCTTGGTCACGTGGTACGACCCCGACAACTATGGAGAGGCAACCATCGAGACCGTTGTCGATTGGGACAAATACCAGCGTTACGGCAAGAGCGAAGTCAAGGTCACAGCATACGGCTGCTACAGCCGCGGGCAGGCGTACCGCCACGGGCTGTGGACGCTGCTGACGGAAGATGAACAGTGGCAGTGCACGCTAGAACAGGGGCTCGAAGGTTATGACCTGATGCCCGGCACGGTGATAAAGATAGCTGACCCCAACATCATGGGCATCCGCTACTCAGGGCGGGCCGTGAGCATCGGGGTGGATTCCGTCACGCTCGACGCGCCTGTAAGCCTTGCCGTCGGCGAAACGTACACGCTGTACATCGTGGCCGACGACGGCACGGAAGAGTCGCAGGAGATAACGAGCCGCGGGACTTCCAACGTCGTCAACGTTTCCGCGCCCTTTTCGAAAACGTTCTCCGACAATCCGGCGTGGAGCATCAGCGGCACGGACGCGGCCCCGCGTGAATTTGCGGTGCGTTCGCTCAAGGAGAAGCAGGACGGACGCGTCGAGGTCTCGCTGCGCGAGGTCAATTCCGGCAAATACGTCCAGCTTGAAAGCGGGATAGTACTCAAGCGCCCGCCGGTGCGCATAAAGAGCCCGCACGGCTATATCGCGGCTCCTACGGGGCTGGAAGTGTACGCGAACGCCTATTTTGACAACGGCACTCCGAGACAGCGGCTCACCTTCTCGTGGGCGGCTTCCGGCGACCCTGACGCCGCGCTGTATGAAGTCTGTTACCAAACCCCTTCTGGATCGTGGAACAACTTCGCGGCACAAAGGACGTCGTCGGTAGACATCCCCGCTGCCGTGCCAGGAGAGTGGCTCTTTCGTGTGCGTGCCTGTTCGCTGGACGGGCGATATTCGGAGTGGGCCGAAAAAAGCTATACGCTCGGCGGAATAGCGCTTATCCCGAAGCCCCCTGTAAATCTCAGGGCGACGGGCGGCTTCCGTTGTGCTAGGGTTGCATGGGACATGCCCGCAGACCCGCTTATCGGCTACTTCGAAGTGCTGATGGCACAGACTGACGACCTAGCGGAGGCTGTCGTCGCAGGCAAAATATACGGCTCAAGCTTAGACGTTTACGGGCTCGGCGTGCTCGATACGCGCTGGTTCTGGGTGCGTTCCGTCTCCTATGCGGACATGGAGGTGAAATCTGCTGCCGCCGGTCCCGTCTCCGGCACGACCAAAGCGCTGGAGGCGGCGGACATCCCGGACGGCACGATCAAGGAATCACATCTTACGCCGTCGCTGACGTCGGAAATAGACAAAATTCCTGACATCGAGGTAGACATCTCCGAGATAACATCCGACGTGGCCGCGCGCGAGGCACGGATACGAAGCGACGTAAACGCCATCAAAGAGGGGCTGCGAAGCGACATTGCGCTCATAGACCAGAAGGCCGACACTGCGGCGCAGAACTTGAGCGACCTCTCCGACAGGACGGAAGCCGACGCCGCCCGCCTTTCGAACGACATCAGCGCGGCGGCGCGGGAAGCGTCCGCGAACGTCGAAGCGGCGAAGAGGCAGCTGCGCGGCGAGGCTAAAAACCTCTCCGACGAGATGATGGAACAGCTCGACGCGCTCTCCGAAGCGGCGATCGGCGCGTTAGGCATGGTCAAAGACGTCGGAGACCGACTCTCCGACGCCGGTGTATACGTAGACCCTGACAGCGGCGAGGTGCGCATCTACGGGCTCGACGTCCTGCGGCGCGAAACAGACCTGCGCATATCCAACGCCGAGATAATGCTCGACGCGCAGGCGGCGAAAATCTCACAGAAAGTCACCCTGGCACAGGTAGACGAGCGCATCGCGGGCATGGCCTTCGGCGACGTGGGCGAACTGATAGTTGCCGGAGTCAATATGCGCATAGACGAAGTATCGCAGGAATTGGACGCGCAAAAAGTCGAGCTTAAAAGCAAGGCCTCCAGCTTTATTGTGGAAAACCACACGGCGCGCCTGGCGCAGGCGGAGTCCGACCTGCAGGGACTTGACGCCGCCATCGCGCTCAAAGCCTCACTGCTGGAAGTAAACGAGCTCGCCGCAAAGGTAAACAGCGCGGAACTGAAAATCGATGCGCAGAACGGCGCGATAAGCGGCTACGTCGGCCAATACGCGGAAGACCTGGACGCCCTTTCAGAAGGAGTCATCCAAAACGCCTCCAACCAGTTCGAGAGCGACAAGGTGAACAAACAGGCGTTAGCCTACGCCAAACAGGAACTCATCGGGCGGCTCAACATGGTCGACGGGCGGCTTGAGGCCGAAGCGGCGTCGAGGCTGGTACTCGAAGCGCAAATAAAAAACGCCGCCGCCTCCCTCATCTCCGAAAGAGAACTGCGCGCGCGGGAAGACGAAGCCATAGCCACGCTCGTAGACCGCGTGATAGTCGACGTCGACGCCAACCGCGCGGCGATAATCGAAGAAGCCGAACTGCGGGCCGACAAAGATGAAGCCTATGGACGCATGCACAGCGCCATGATAACGGACGTGGACGACTCGGCCGGCGAGGCGGATTTAGCCGCCCTTATATCCGGATTCAGGGGCGAACAGTCCATCCGTCGGCAGTTAGCCGGATACTACAGCGACTTGGACTCTCGCGTAAAAGAAAACGAAGTCGCCGAAGCGACGAAACGCGAAGTCCTCTTCGCCCAGATGAACGAAAACAAAGCGCTGATAGAGACCGAAAAACATGTGCGCGCGACGGAAAACGAAGCGCTCGCCCTGCGCATAGACGACGTCTTCGTCGAAGTGGGCGACGCGCGCGCGGCGATAACCGAAGAGGCGCAGGCCCGCGCCGACCAATACGGAGCGCTCGCAACACAAATAAGCGGCGTAAGCGTCGCCTCATCGACGACCCGCGATGAACTGATAGCGGCGATACAGGCGGAAGAACAGTCGCGCATCGCCGCGATAGAGGCCGAAGCCGCCGCGCGCGGGACCGCCCTCACCG
>CAKSWL010000189.1 GCA_934511335.1 uncultured Cloacibacillus sp.
CGTGCTGGTAGAGATGGGGCAGGTCGTCACCCCTTCGCTTGCAAAGCTTCTCGCCTCGCAGGGATATCCCGACGCCGCCTTCCCTTGGAAGCATCTTATCTTTATCCTCGGCGCGATTACGATTTGGGGCTTCTGGCCGGTGTGGATCGCCAGCGGCCTGCGTGAAAAGCTCTCGATGCGCGAGTGGGTATATATCGCCGTTGTGCTCTCTGTCGTCTGGACGCTGGAGGTCGTCTTTGCGCGCCTTGGCGGTTACTCGATGGCAGTGCTCGGCCTCACCGGCTGGCTATGTCTCACATTGCCCGTCTCGCTGTCATTCCATATTATCTTCGGCGGCGGCGTGATCAGCGTCATTATCGCCTTCGGCACCAACCCCGGCATCGTCTGCCTCGGCTGCATCCTCGCCTCCTTCTCCGCCGGTATCGGGCGCATTCTCTTCATCGACCCGCCAAACCATCGAATCACGATCTGGCGCAATCTCTTTTTCCTCGGACTCTGTCTCGGCGCCGCCTCAATCTGCATACACTGGGGGCTCGGCCTCTATTTCGATTATAACCTCGCCCTGGGGGCGATGCTCTTCAGCGCCATCTGGGGTACGATCGTCGTCGCGCTGCTGCCGCTCTGGGAAAACGTCTTCGACGTACTCTCGCCGCTGCGCCTGCTTGAACTGAGCCATCCCTCACAGCCGCTGATCAAAAGACTGCAGATGGAGGCCCCCGGCACCTACAATCACGTGCTCATGGTAGGCACGCTCGCTGAGGCGGCGGCGGACAAGCTTCGCATGAACGGCCTTCTCGTGAGGGCGGGCGCCTACTATCACGACATCGGAAAGCTGAAAAACCCGCAGTATTTCGTCGAGAACCAACGTCACGGAAAAAACATCCACGACAGCCTGCCGCCGACGCTCTCGGGGCAGCTGCTGATATCGCACGTGAAAGAGGGGCTCGACATCGCCGCGCAGACGAACCTTCCGAAGGCTCTGCGCCGCTTTATCAGCGAGCACCACGGCACCACCTCGCAGCGGTATTTCTATGAGAAGGCGAAGGCGCTCGGAGAGAACGTTTCTGAGGCGCAGTTCCGTTACCCTGGCCCCCGGCCGCAGTCGCGCGAGACGGCGCTGGTGATGCTTGCCGACTCTGTGGAAGCGGCGATCAAGGCGCGCAGCAAGCCCTTTGAAGACAACAGGGAATTATCCGACTTTATAAACCAGGTCATACGCAGCAAGATCGAGAGCAACCAGCTGAACGACGTAGACTTTACCATGAAAGAGATGTCGCTGATCACGGAGGCCTTTATGGAGGTCTTCCAGGCGACCTACCATTCGCGCGAGGTAAAAAACATCAACGAAATAATCAAAGAGGCGAAGCTCAAAGGAGCGGCGCACAAAGAGGCGGCTTCCAAGGCTCCTGAGAGCGCCGTCCTCCCCGCCGCCGGCGATAAAGAGACAAAAGAGGAGGATAAAGATGGAGACGACGATACACTGCGGTGAGATATTCAACGAGACGAACAGCACCATCTGCTGCGGAAAAAGGATAAAGAAGCTCGAAAAGATATTGTCTGCATATCTTGAAGAAACGAATATCCTCCCCGCGGCGGCCGCGGAATGCGAAATATCCCTCACCTTCGCGGGAGAGGAGCAGATCGCCGAGATGAACGAAGAATACCGCGAGGTCTTAGGTCCGACCGACGTACTATCCTTCCCCATGTGGGAGAACGGCGAGGGCGGATTTGAGCCGCCGGAGGACTGGGAGCGGCTTACGCTCGGCGACATCATCGTCTGCCCCGCGATCGTCGCGAAGAACGCTGAAGAGAATGGCCGGAGCGCCGAGAGCGAGACCATTCTCGTCATCTGCCACGGTTTCCTTCACCTCATCGGTTTCGACCACGCCGACGAGGCGGAGCGCGAGCGGATGTGGCAGGTTCAGGATTCTTTGGTCGCTAAATTTTTTTCCGAGGCTTGACGATATGGACGATGACCGGTTACTTAGCGGTGAAACCGCGAAAAAACTCCTCGCCGAGGCGTCGCGGGCGCGGGCGGCGGCCTACGCCCCCTATTCCGGCTTTTGCGTCGGCGCCGCGCTGCTGTTTGAAAACGGACTTACCGTTTCCGGCTGTAACGTAGAGAACGCGAGCTACAGCCTATCCATCTGCGCGGAGCGCAGCGCGATGGCCGCCGCCCTCGCCAAAGGGCTGCGCCGGCCGCTCGCCGTCGCCGTCGCGGGGCCTGAGGGCGCCTTTTGCCCTCCCTGCGGCGCCTGCCGCCAGTTTCTCGCCGAGTTCAACCGCGATATGGCCGTCGTACTCAAAGAGGCCGGAGAACCCGTGATTTATACATTAAAAGAGCTGCTGCCGCTTTCATTTTCTTTGGAAGAAAACTGCTGAATTGCGGCGCCTGCCGAAAGAGTGTGAATATGAATGAGTGAAGATAAAAAATTCCACAGCGGCTTTGCCGCCCTGCTTGGACGTCCCAACGTCGGAAAGTCGTCGATAATCAACGCGCTGCTCAAGGAGAAGGTGGCGGCGGTCTCCCCGAAGCCCCAGACTACCCGCAACGCGGTGCGCTGCATCTACACCGCTGACCATGAACAGATCGTCTTTGTGGACACTCCCGGCATCCATGTCCCGAAACACGCGCTTGGCGATTTTATGATGAAAGAGGCGGAGGAGTCCCTCCTGCTTGTGGACGCCGTCTGCTATGTCGTCGAGGCGCAGGACCGCGCGGTGAGCGAAAAAGACGAGCTCATCCTCAAGGTGTTGGAGAACATCCCCCAGCCGGTCGTCCTCGCCGTGAACAAAACCGATAAGTCAGCGGCGTTCGACGATTATAAAAAAGCCGCGGCGGTATATGAAAAATACATCAAGCCCGCGGCCGTCGTTCCGGTGTCTGCGAACAGCGGCAGGGGGCTCGGAGAACTCGCCGCGGCGATCAGCGCCCTGCTGCCCGAACAGCCCGCTATCTATCCGGAAGATATGCTGATGGACTCCACCGAGCGTTTCCTCGCCTCCGAGGTCATCCGCGAAAAGATCTTCCGCCATACCGACGAAGAGGTCCCGCACGGCGTGGCGGTGATAATTGACGAATTCAAGAGCCCTGATGAATTTCCCGATAGAAAGGTCTGCGATATCCGCGCCACGATCATCGTCGACCGTCCGGGACAGAAGGGGATCATTATCGGCAAAAACGGCGCGATGCTGAAACAGATCGGCAGCGAGGCGCGTAAAGAGCTTGAAGAAAAGTTCGGCTATCAGATCTTCCTGCAGCTTTGGGTGAAGGTCAAACCCGGTTGGCGCAAATCGCCGGAGGAACTGCGGCGGCTGGGGTACAATAGTTGATCCCAGTACGGCTGCCGCAGGGATACTACATAAAAACGGGAACTGTGCTTCTGAGAAGGGACTCCTCCAAGGAGGGACAGTCCCTTCTGCTTTTTATGCGCGAGCTTGGGCCGCGGTGGGTCAGCGCCCCCTCGGCGACGGGGAAGAACCGCTTCGGCGGCTCCACCGAACCGCTGACCTGGGGCGAGTTTTCTCTCTACCAAGGCCCCTCAAAGCTCTACCTGCAGGGAGCGGCGGTCAAGGAAGACTTTTTGTCGCTGCGCTCCTCGCCGTCCGCCATCCTTTGCGCGCTGCGCCTTTATAAGCTCGCCGCGAAAGAGGCGCCGCTGGATTGTGAAAATGACGCGCTGCTGCGGATGCTCTGGAGCGCGCTCGTGCAGCTGCGGGAAAAATGTCCGTCTCACATCGTAGAGTTTCGCTTCACCTGGCGGCTGCTGAACGTTATGGGGATCGCCCCCTCTCTCGATCTCTGCGCGGAATGCGGCCGGCGGCTCACCGAGGGCGGCCGCCTGACACAGGAGGGCATGCGCTGCCATAAATGTTCGCCAAACAGCGGCGAGTCGGTGAGCGCCGCGGAGCTCTCGGAGCTGAAGGCCGCCGTCGGCCTTCCACATGAAAAATTCATTCTCTGGTCGCGTGAAACGCGGCAAAAAGATTGTTATCTTAAGAATTTGAAAAAATTATCGCCATATTTTACCAATATGCGCTAAAATAATTCAAATATAGGAAAGCAGCACTCATCAAAGGAGGCAACAGAAGGTGAATTTTCAAGAAATAGTTATGCGCCTTGAGCATTTCTGGGCTTCTCAAGGCTGCGTCGTCCAGCAGCCTTACGATTTGGAAGTGGGAGCAGGTACCATGAATCCCGCGACGACCCTGCGTGTTCTTGGTCCCGAGCCCTGGCGCGTAGCTTACGTTGAACCTTCCAGGAGACCCACAGACGGAAGATACGGAGAAAACCCCAACAGGCTTCAGCATTATTATCAGTACCAGGTCATCATTCAGCCGACGCCCGACAACATTCAGGAGATGTATATCGAAAGCCTCAAGGTGCTTGGCATCGATCCGGCGGAACATGACATCCGCTTTGTCGAGGATGACTGGGAAAACCCGACGACCGGCGCTTGGGGGCTTGGCTGGGAGGTCTGGCTTGACGGCATGGAGGTCACGCAGTTCACCTACTTCCAGCAGATGGGCGCGATCGATATGGACGTCGTTCCGGCGGAGCTGACCTATGGGCTGGAACGCATCGCGATGTTTGTTCAGAAGGTCGACAACGTCTACGACCTTCAGTGGGTTGGAGAGGTCAAATACGGCGACGTCCATCACAAGGGTGAGGTCGAACATTCGACATACAACTTTGAGATTGCCGATACGGAGATGCTGTTCAGCCTCTTCAATAAATACGAGGCGGAGTCAAAGCGTGTGCTCGAAGCCGGACTGGTGCTTCCCGCCTATGACTACGTCCTTAAATGCTCGCATTCTTTCAACCTGCTCGACGCGAGAAACGCCATCAGCGTCACAGAGCGGACCGGCTACATCGGACGCGTGAGGAACCTCGCCTCCGCCTGCTGTCAGGCCTATGTGAGACAGCGCGAAGAGATGGGATATCC
>CAKSWL010000190.1 GCA_934511335.1 uncultured Cloacibacillus sp.
GACAGAGGTACCGACGTGGGGATTTCAGTTTTTGTGATTGGATCAGGCGTTTGCCGCTGCCGGTTTGTTTTTCTTTCGAGGCCTTCTCCGGTGGTTTTTAGGGGGCGCAAGGTCGGGCTTTTGTTCGGCGAACCACTGCGCGAGCCCTCGGGCGCTCATCGCGGAATCTTTTTTGAGAACTAGCGCGGGGAATTTTTTGATGATCTTTTTTGCCCGGCCGAGGTCTTTTAGTTTAGGGCAGTCTGTGAGCCGCACGGTTTTTTTGTTTTTGAGCCGGTGGAGGTAATTTTCCAGCACACCAAGGTCGGAATAGGTGAGGATCTCCGGCAGCTCTGGTTCATGGAAATTCGGAGTCTGGGAGAGTTCCGCAAGCGACCGAAAGGAATCTATCGACAGCTCCGCCGCCATTTTCAGCGCCAGCTTAGCGCAGCCTTCGGCGTCGGAGCCGGCGTGGTGCGGGCGCAGCGTGATGCCGTAGCGCCCGCAGAGGGCTTCGAGGTTGTATTTGCTGTTTTTTCCGTGGATATCCGCCCGCAGGGCCAGTTCAAGGGTACAGAGGTGCCCGTATTTCTGGTAGTCGTATTTTATTCTGTAGCTGCAAAGTACCGCGTCTAAGGTCAGCGCGTCGTCGCGAAAGCTGTGGGCGACTAGGGGGCGCCCCTCGATGTCGGGAAGGATTTTTTCCCAAACCTTATCGAAGGTCGGGGCCTCTTCCACATCAAGGGAGGTTATTCCGTGTATCTCCGTCGCCTTTCTATGAAAGTAGAAGACGCGCTGCGGCGGCCTGACGAAAAACTCACGGGACTTGATTATCCGCCCCTCTTCGACGACGCATATCCCCACTTGGCAGACGGAACTTTGGCTGTTGTTGGCCCTCTCGAAATCGATCGCCGTAAAGGAGAATTCATCGCTTTGCGGCAGGTATTTAGGGATGTTGATGATCATTCGCAGCTTCCTTTATTTTCTTTATGTGGGCACTCTTCCGCACAGGCGCTAGTCCGTCTCCGGCAGGCTGTCTTTCAGGTAGGGCCTGGTCACGGAGCTCTCGCAGGCGAGCATCTCCTGAGGCGCTCCGCGGAAGATCACATGGCCGCCGGATTGGCCGCCTCCCGGCCCCATTTCGATTATGTAATCGGCCTCTTTCATGACGTCGACGCTGTGTTCGACGAGGAAAAGGCTGTTCCCCGCGTCGGTCATCTCGTTGAAAAGCTTCATCAGCGTTTTGATATCGTCAAGGTGCAGCCCGTCGGTCGGCTCGTCGAGGATGAAGATGGAGCCGCGCCGCGCGAGGTGCGAGGCGAGCTTCACGCGCTGGAGCTCGCCTCCGGAGAGGGTCGTCATCGACTGGTTCAGGTGGAGGTAGCCGAGGCCGACGCGCTGCAGCGAGAGGAGTTTCTCACATAACGGCTTGCCGGCGAAGAACTCTGCCGCCTCGACGACGGTCATGTCCATCACTTCAGCGATGTTCTTCCCATTATATGTATAGGCGAGCGCCTCTTTGGAGTAGCGTTTTCCGCGGCAGAGGTCGCAGACCGTCTCTATGGAGTCCATGAAGGCCATGCCGGAAACGATCATGCCGGAGCCGCCGCAGGCGGGACAGGCGCCTTTTGAGTTGAAGCTGAACCAGGCGGCCGCGGTTTTGTTTGCGGCCGCGAAGAGAGCGCGGATATCGTCGGAGATGTCGAGGTATGTAGCGGGCGTCGAGCGGAGGTTGATACCGATGTTTTTCTGCCCGATGAAGATGACCTCTTCGCGGCAATCCCGCTGGAAGGATTCCATAAGCGAGCTCTTTCCGGAACCGGCGACTCCCGCGATGACCGTCATCACGCCGAGCGGCAGCTTTACGGCGACGTTTTTCAGATTGTGCAGCGAGGTCGGCCCGAGCCCGAACCAGCCGGTCGGCCGGCGCAGCTCCTTCTTGAAGGGGCTTTTTTTCCTGAGCATGCGGCCCGTAAGGTTGTCGGAGGCGATGAGCTCTTCGTAGCTGCCTTCGAAGATGATGCGGCCGCCGTCGCTTCCCGCTCCGGGGCCCATATCGACGATGTGGTCGGCGAGTTTGATAACCTCGCGGTGGTGTTCGACGATCAGCACGGTGTTGCCGTGGTCGCGCAGGGCGCAGAGCGATTCCTTGAGCAGGCTGATATCTTTGGGGTGTAGGCCGACGCTTGGTTCGTCGAGGACGTAGGCCATATCGGTGAGCGCAGAGTTGATGTATTTCGCGATCTTTATGCGCTGGGCTTCGCCGCAGGAGAGGGTGCCGGTGCCGCGCGCGAGCGATAGGTAGCCGAGGCCGATCTGCACGAGGGCCCCTAGCCGTCGGCCCAGCTCGCGCTTGATGTCCGCCGCCATCGGGTCGGTGATGGAGTTTACAAACTCGATCGCCTCCGGGATCGGCATCGCCGTGACGTCGGCAATATTTTTGCCGTTGATGAGGCAGCTGCGCACCTTTTCGTTGACGCGGGAGCCGCGGCAATCTGGGCATTCGTAGGTGCTGACCATCCTATCAAGGATGTGCTGGAAGCGTTTGCCCTCCTTGGTGGTGATGATGCTGCGGTACATGCGCGGATAGATGCCCTCGAATTTGGCGGATTTGGGCCAGTTCGCGGGAGGGTTTTTGAGCCTTATCTGCGGCGAGTGGAGGAAGAGCTCCAGCTCTTCGGGGCTGTAGTCTCTGATCCTCTTGTCGAGGTCGAAGAGACCGCTGTAGGCGTAACGCTTCCAGCGCCATAGCCCCCTGCCGAAGGTGGGGAAGTGGATCGTCTCCTCGTCGTTGAGGCTCTTGTCGAAGTCGACCAGCTTATGGATGTCGAGGTCATTGACGATGCCGAGGCCGTCGCAGCGCGGACACTTGCCCGCCGGGTGGTTGAAGGAGAATACGTCGGAGTAGCCGATAAAGGGGCGCCCGACGCGCGAAAATAGCAGGCGCAGGATCGAATAGATGTCCGTATAGGTGCCGACCGTCGAACGGGTGTTGGCCGCGGGCTTTTTCTGGTCGATGACGATCGTGACGGGGAGGTTGGCGATACGCTCTGCCTCCGGTCTGCCGTATTTAGGCAGGTATTGCTGCACGAAGCTGGGGAAAGTTTCGTTGAGCTCGCGCCGCGACTCTGCGGCGATGGTGTCGAGGCAGAGCGACGATTTGCCCGAACCGGAGATGCCGGTGAACACAGTCACGACCTTTTTGGGTATTTTGACGGAGATGTTTTTGAGGTTGTTTTCAAAGGCGTTCGTTATCTCTATAAATTCATGTGCCATTCTATATTTTTCACTCCATTTGATGCCGATAGGCTTGCGGCCGCGCTTTGCTGCATCCGCCCAATATTTTGCGGCAAACACTTGACATCGCCCGCGTTAAATGTTCCAATATTCACTAAGGCAGACGCTGCCTCCTTAATAACAGACGACTCAGGCGGAGCGCCCGACGCCGGTGCGGCGTTTTGGCAGACCGTCTAGTTGTTTATCAGGTGAATAACATAACTCCTAAGGGGGAAAAAGACAATATGAAAATATTAGCGTTACAGGGCTGTCCCCGTTTGCGCGGCAACACGGCGATATTGCTCTCTCAGTTTGTGAACGGAGCCCGCGCCGCCGGCAGCGATGTTGAGGTGGTAAACCTGCAGGAGCAGAGTATCCATCCCTGCGACGCTTGCGACATGTGCGAGTGCGGAGAACGGGATTTTTGTGTCTACAACGACTCGATGCGCGAAGTGATGAAAATGGTGAAGGCGGCCGACGCCATTGTGCTCGCGACGCCCGTCTGGTGGACCGGCGCCTCGTCGCTGACGAAGATTTTCCTCGACCGCCTCTATGGATATAAGACGCGCGAATTTTTCGAGGGTAAGAAGATCTTCCTCATCACGACATATTTTAATAACCACGCCCGCGAGCATCCGCTGCCCGGCGCGGATATCGTCGGTTATGTCATTCAGTCGGTCTCGGATTTCACGGGCATGGAATTTCTCGGCCATCTGCGCTCCGCGGTGGCTGGCACCGTCCTGGAGGACACTTCCATACTTGACAAGGCGTTCAAAGAGGGCAAAAAATTCGCAAAAGTGCTTATCGAAGCTAAATAAAACTTTAATCTAAATTTAGAATAATTTAAAACTGGCCCTCTCTGTTTTATCAAAAAACGAGAGGGCCCTTATTTTTCAACTGTCGCTAAAAGGGATTTTTGGCGGTAAAAAATGAAAATATCCTGCATAAAAAATTTTTTATATTATTTATGATAACAATGGATATAATTAAGCAGAATTTTTGGCGTGAAAGATTGCATACATTACGAGATTCCAATTATATTCCTAACAAAAGAGATGCTAATTGGAGGAAATGTCCATATATTTGTAAGTCATTATTGTGATTTTGTAATAATATTAAGTAAAAAGCCAAGAACGCTGTTTAAAAAATATTTTATCCCGATTATGATGTCCGTTATTTAGGTTTTTAGAATGTTATGATATAATTTCCCGTGTAGTAAGATGTCCTATTTTTAATTGACCTTTTGGTCAAATTATTAAGAAAGCATGGTGATCTACGTGAAGAAATTGGCGGTATTTTTACTTTTTGTTTCTCTGTTGGCAGCGGCGGCGCCCGCGACGGCGGCTCCCGCACCGAAGGAGGGCTGGCCCGCGCAGCTTAAGTTTATGGCCGGACCTCCGGGCGGCAACTGGTTCGCGCTCGGCAGCGCGCTCGCCGATATGTGGTCGAAGAACACGATATCCGTAACGAGCAGCACCGGCGGCGGCGTCTCGAACATCATCAACGCCAACGGCCACAAGGGTGACTTCGGCTTCTCCGTCACCGCTCTTCTCGGCGCGGCCATCAAGGGCGAACAGGACTTCATAGGCCGTCCCGCGAAGAACGCCGCGATCCTCGCGAACCTTTATACCCAGTACAC
>CAKSWL010000191.1 GCA_934511335.1 uncultured Cloacibacillus sp.
TCTTGTGCTGAAAAAGAGCCTTCGTCATCTCGTAGACCGTCTTTTCATCAAGGCTCTCATTCACCGCCAGAATGTTGGGGCTGCTGAAGGTATTTACGTCGCGCGTCTGTCCTTTGTAACTTCCGGCCGGTATCGTAAGCGGAGCAAAGTACGGCGTCGTTTCGATCATTTTTTTAACGACGGCTTCCGGAACGTCGATCAGCTCCACGATCCCCAGCGTCATCGGTTCGACCACGCTTGAAATGCCGATGGCCCCGACGGTGATCGCGGCGTCGATCTGCTTGTCCTGCAGCGCCGCCACCGATTCGCTGTGCCCGAGGTAATCTTTTTTAATATCGGCGGGATCAAGCCCCGCGTTTTTGAAAAGACTGTCGGAGGTAAGCTCCACACTGCCGCCGACCGCGCCGACGGAGACTCGCTTGCCCTTTAAGTCGGCGATGCTTTTGATGCCGGAGCCTTTGCGCGCCACAATATGCACGGCCTCAGGGTAGAGCGGGACCATCGCGCGCATAAACGTCTTCGGCGTGTTTTTATAGCTGTCGCGTCCCTTATAAGCGTCGTAATGAAGGCCGTCCGCAAAGATGACCTGCGCTTCGCCCCTTTCCATCAGCTGGATGTTGTTGCGCGTGCCGCCCGTCGACTGAGCGCTGGCCCTCATATCGGAGATGTTGTCGTTCCATATCTTGGCGATCCCCGCCCCCACCGGATAATAGGTGCCGCCCGTAGGCCCGGTGCCGATATTCACAAACTGGGCCGCACAAGCCGGCAGCGCCGCCGCCGTAAACAGCAAAGCCGCGCCTAAAGACAATATCCCTCTTATTGATTTTTTCACGAAGATTCCTCCCGTTATCTGTCAAACATTTGATATCCCAATTCCCCTATGCGCAATAAAGATGATTTATCTTTTTCGCAAGCACAATGACGCAAGCCTCCGCTGATGGCGGGCAATATCAAGAGCGGCCTGGAATATCTGTGTTTTTGATTACAGGATGACGATGGAAAAGAAAAGGGGGATGGCCGCGTCTTTTCCATCGCCGCCGCTCTTGTGCCGGCGCACTCCGTGCGTCGCCATAACGGCGGCCTGTCAAAGGCTCATCATGAACATGCGGTCACCTCCCCCTCGGAAATTCTCGATTCAGATACAGCTATATTATAGTTTATAAGCCGTCAGCGTCTATATTCCACATCACCAAAACACCGGCGCGCCTCCTCGGGGCCGCTTACATAAAGGTTGCCTCCGTGACAGTCGGCAAGCACTACGAGCGGCATCTCCTCCACCGTGAGCCGCAGCACCGCCTCGGGACCAAGGTCCTCGTAGGCTACGCGCTCCGCGCTCTTTACCGAGTCGGCAAGCAGCACCGCCGTGCCTCCCGTCGCGCCAAAATATACGGCCTTATGCTCCTTGATCGCCTCCAGCACCTCCGGCGTGCGTTTGCCCTTGCCGATCATGCCGCGCAGCCCCATAGAAAGCAGCAGCGGCGTGTAAGGATCCATACGTCCGCTGGTCGTCGGGCCCACAGGGCCGATCACCGCTCCGGGAGGCGTCGGCGCGGGGCCGGCGTAATAGATAACTTCGTTTTCGATTGAAAACGGCGGTCCGCTCCCCTCTTTGATCGCCTCCGCCATCCGTTTATGCGCCGCGTCACGCCCCACCAGGATCTGTCCCGAGAGCCTCACGACATCCCCGGCACGGAGCGCCTCAGCCTCCTCGTCGCTGAGCGGCAGCCTGATATGTTTTACCTCAATCATCTTCCACTCTCCCCTGTGCGCCGTCCCCAATCTGCCCCGACGCACGCCTTAAGCATTCGCCGGAGTCAAGTCCGCGGATAAGTCTTCCGTCTATCGTCCCGTGCGCGTGGCGCAGCGCGTGACAGCAAAGATTG
Source organism: uncultured Cloacibacillus sp. (assembly GCA_934511335.1). GTDB lineage: Bacteria > Synergistota > Synergistia > Synergistales > Synergistaceae > Cloacibacillus. The sequence goes on from CAKSWL010000191.1 coordinate 1,884, forward strand.
ACCGCTACCGGCATTCCCGCGATATGCGTCGGGCGCGTAACGATATGCGCGTCAAGAGCCGTCACCGTGCCGCCGATCCCCGCGGGACCGATCCCCAGCCGGTTGACTTCGCGCAGAATGCGCTCCTCCATCTGGGCATAGGCGGGTACGTGATGGCGCTTGCCGTATGGCACGAGCAGAGCCTCTTTTGCGGCAAGCGGCGCAGTCTCAAAGTTGCCGCCGATGCCGACGCCGATCACCACGGGAGGACAGGGATTAGATCCCGCCTGCTCCACCGTCTCGACCACCGCCTTTATCACGCCTTCGACGCCGTCCGCCGGCTTCAGCATAAAAATCCGGCTCATATTTTCGCTGCCCATTCCCTTCGGCGTTATCGTGATATCCAGAGTATGGCCGGGCACGACCCGCCAATGGATGACCGCCGGCGTATTGTCGCCGCTGTTTCTGCGGTCGATAAGTGGGTCGGAGACGACCGACTTGCGCAGATAACCGCTGCGGTAAGCCTGGCGCACCCCTTCGTTCACCGCCTCTTCGAGAAAGCCGCCCTCCACGTGAAGATCCTGCCCAAGCTCGATAAATAGCACCGCCATGCCGCAGTCCTGACAGACCGGCATATACCTTTCGGCGGCCAGCTCCGCGTTCCTGATGATCTCGTCATAGACAGAACGGGCAAGCGGCATTTTCTCCGCCGACCGTGCCTCCCGCAAAGCGTGATTCACATCCTCCGGCAGATACATGTTCGCGGTCAGAGCCAGCTCGCAGACCTTCTGCGTCACCTCTTCCGCCGATATCCTGTATATAGACATAAGACGCCTCCTTGCCGCTCTTTTTTACTTCCGCACATAATGATACCAGAAAGAAGGCGTAAAATCGCCCGCAGAGCGCAGCCGGCAAGAAACGCCCGCTTCAAATATCCTTATAAAAAACGCAAATTATAAAAGAAAAACCGCCGCGCCATGAAACAAAGCTCTCCCCAAGCCCTTTTCACCGTATCTTTTATTTACCGCCGACCTGCCGAGCAAGGCAGCAAAAACCACAAGGCACCTCACAACTTACGAAAAACTCTCTTCCGGCGGTTCATCAGGATTCTGAACTTAAGCTGATAAACGATATGTACAGACGGAATCAAAAATATATACTAAGCCATATCAAACTACGACGTATCCGGGAGAACGGATACAGGTCGACGTTAAATGCGTGCCGGCGGCATGTATGTCGACCGGGGTGTCTGACCAAAAGTTCTTCCAGTATACGGCTATAGAAGAATGCACGAGGTTCAGGTATCTGGAAGGTTTTGACGAACAGAGGCAGTATAATTCATCCGTTTTTTTGAGCCATTTCATAAAGCGCTTTGAAGTATAGATAAAGTGCGTACAGAGGGACAACGGTTCTGAGTTCACGAACAGGTTCGCTTCAGACAAAGGCGATCCAAGCCAGTTCGATAAGACGCTTGAGGCCTACGGCATCGAACACAAGCTGATAAAGCCCTTTACTCCGCGTCATCACGGCAAGGTGGAAAGACCACACAGAAAGGACAATGAATATTTTTATGCTTCGCATAAATTTTACTCTTTAGAAGACTTTAATAAACAGCTTGCTCTCCACTGCAGAAAATACAACAACTTCCCGATGGGACCTCTTGGATGGAAATCTCCGCGGGAAAGCTTGGAGGCTTTTTTGGCTGCTATGTAACAGAGGTTTGACAAACCTACAAACGTGGACGCCCTGCTGCGGATTGACCAGACACACCGGCAGGAAAAAGGCGGGAGCCGGGCCGGTAAGGCCGCGCACCTGCCGGATAGAAATATGTGGGGCGGAGCCTGTGCGAGAGGGCTGCTTGCTCTCTCCGCAGTCTCCGGCTCTTTTCCTGTCTTCTGCGGCCTGCTGACAGCACAGGAGCCATGCTCCCGGCATGGCGTTCGGCCGGCACATTTTGTGCCGGCACGGGGGTTTGGGGACCGCCCCGACAAGCGGAAAGGATATCCCTTTTCATTGCTTGGGAAAAAAGTAGTACCCTCAGATTCCGTTTCTTGCGATTTCTAAAACAAAGAGTGAACCACATTTGTCACCCACATTTTTGAAACTGTGTTGAATTTTGGCAGCATAAGCAGTTGTGTCGCCTGCGTGCAGATGACGTACCTCTATAGAGCCATCCCTTTCTGATTGGAGATAGATATCAAATGTTCCCTCCAACACAAGGACATATTCCATTCCTTCATGGTGATCGAACGAATGCTGTGCGCCAGGCTCGTAGAACAAGCGAAATCCGCCCAGCCTAAAGGGGTCATTTCCTTTTGCGAGCCTGAATGCCTTAATGCCCGGCTCAAAAGCAATTTCTGGAGCTGCATTCAGGTTAACTACCTTTTCATCAGCGAGAGGATGTGTAGATATTACATCTGCCAATGTCTTGCCGTATAACTTAACCAATGCATGAACCTTCTGAAAACTGATTCCGCATTTGCCGTTTTCAACCATACTGATAAAAGCTGGCGTAACGCCCACATTTTCTGCCACCTTCGCCAATGAAAGGCCTGCTTGCTGCCGGAACTCCTTCAATTTTGTTCCAACGATATAGTTGTCCACATTATGATTGTCACTACTCATTAAGCCATCCACCTTGTTGAAAATTGCCTGTCGCCACAGATCACCCCAACCCTGTGGAGACTCTGATAAATGTTTACTATTTTTACCACAAAATCTGATGCAATGAAAGAGCGGTGTCTAATATTTTTGATCCGACTTTTTAATTAAATATACTTGATTTTTTAATTAAAATACACTATAATAAGTTTTACTTAATAATTAAGTATATTTATTTAACATTCACAACTACAAAAGGAGGCTAGACATGAAAAGGTACATTATTGAGTTTGGTATTGGCTTGGATTTCCATGGTCAGGATGTCAGCAAGGCTGCCGCAAAAGCGGCGAAAAACGCAATTTCTGGCAGTTGTCTTTGCGGATTGAGTGAAGTTTTGGGA
>CAKSWL010000192.1 GCA_934511335.1 uncultured Cloacibacillus sp.
GACCGGTACCGTCGGCACGATCGTCGCGGGGCTTGAGTACCGCCTTGAGACGGTCGACGGCGTGCATGACGGCGGCCGTCTCTGGCTGAAGGGCGACAATATCATGCTCGGCTATCTGCGCGCCACAAACCCAGGGGTGCTGGAGCCCCCGAAAGACGGCTGGTACGACACGGGCGACATCGTTCATATAGACGACGAGGGATATGTGACGATTCTCGGACGCGCAAAGCGCTTCGCGAAGATCGGCGGCGAGATGATCTCGCTTGCGGCCATCGAAGAGGCGATTTACGAAATATGGCCCGACGGCCAGCACGCGGTCACTATGATGCACGGCGCGAACCGCGAAACGCTGACGGCGGTCACGACAAGGGCCGACATAAAACGGGACGAGCTGCGCCAGAAGCTCTCGGAGATCGGCATGGCGGAAATTGCGATCCCTAAGAAGCTGCTCTACATGGAGACGATCCCCCTGCTCGGCAACGGCAAAACCAGCTATGTCGAGCTCGACGAAATGCTGAAGAACATGAGCTCTGAGGAGTAAAATGTCCCTTATAAAGCAGGACGACGAACCTACATCCGTCGAGAATATACGCGGAGGCGACGGAGAGGCGAAGATCTTCGCCTCTTCCATTCCCGTTCCCCAAGGACCGCTGACGTTCGCCTCGCGTATAGAGCTTGCGCCAGGGGCAAGTATCGGGCTGCACCGTCACGAGAGCGACGAAGAGGTTTACGCGATAGTTTCGGGAGAGGGCGTATACCTCCATGACAGCGGAGAATGTCCAGCGCGCCCGGGAGATATTTTTGTGACAAAAAAAGGGATGTCCCACGCCCTAAAAAACTGCGGCGCAGAACCGCTTGTTTTCTTCGCGGTGGTTGCGGAGTAACCTCCGGCTTTTACCGGTACCTGACCAGACCTTTTATAAATTAACCACCGCTTCCTTGACGCGGAGAATGTGGTTTAGGCTTATGCTTCACCACCCTCTTGCTCTTTATGCCCGCCGCTTTAAGCGCGCGCCGCAGAAGAACGGCTCACAGATATACCTTAGAAAGCACGTGCTTTGGCTTCCTGCCCGCGTTTTCATGTACCATCCTCTTAGCTCCCTCCCTAGCAAACCGTGCCTTGAGCCTTATGACCTGCTTTACGGAAATGCTCAAGCTGTTCCGACGCCTCCCAATTCGTCACCGCGCCGGACAAGGCGCCTCCGATCTCCTTGCCCCGCTTTGCTTCGTCGTCTGTGATGCTCATTAGTATCTGCCTCATAGCGACATTATCTCAGAACACTTATGGGGTGACTTTATCACAGAACAACATGCTATAATTACCATTATAAAAAAATTTTTGTACAGGAGGACTTTTTTGAAATGACAAAGAAATTCGTATTGGCATTATCTATCGCTTTAACCGCGGCAGCGCTTCTTGTGACATCCGGATTCGCGGCGACAACGATCAAGATCGGCCACGTCCTTAACACCGACCATTCCTGGCACAAAAACCTGACCAATTTTGCTAACGATGTGAAGGAGGAGACTGAGGGCCGTATCGTCATCCAACTTTACCCCAGCGGACAGCTGGGAAATGAGAAAGACATCGTCGAAGGGCTCACTTTCGGCACCGTTGACGGCGGGCTTATCGGCGGCGGTTCTTTCCAGTCGCTGGACCCAAAGTTCGGTATAGAGGCCCTTCCTTACGCTTGGCCGACCCATGAGGCAGCCTATAAGGCTTTCGACGGCAAACTTGGAAAATATCTCTTCGACCTCCTCGGTAAAAATGGAATCGTTGGACTCGCCTGGTGGGAAAACGGCTTCCGCCATATCACAAACAACAAAAAACCCATTGTGAAACCGGACGATCTCAAGGGGCTCAAAATCCGCGTGACCCCTGACAAGATGCGTCTTGACACCTTTAAGCTTCTGGGCGCCGCGCCGATGGCAATAAACTTCGGGGAGCTCTACTCGGCGCTGCAGCAGGGCGTTGTCGACGGACAGGAGAATCCCTACGCGATAATATATTCAAACGCTTTCAGCGAAGTGCAGAAATATCTCTCAAAATCTGGGCATATCTGGGGCTCGGCGGTGCTTTGCGTAAACAGCGACGTTTGGAACAAGCTCTCCGCTAAGGATAAGGAAACGGTCAAGAAGCTTGCCCAGAAGTGGTGCGCGGCGCAGCGCAAAGAGACCATAAAAGAAGAAGACGAATTTCTCGCGAAGCTCAAAGCTAAAGGCATGAAGGTAAACGACATCGACAAAGCCGCCTTCCAGAAAGCCGTCCAACCGGTCTGGAAGAGCTACGAAAGCACCTTCGGCAAAGAGCTTATGGATATGGTGCGCGAGTATGGGAAATAGACCTATGTCTCAAGGGAAAAGTGGATGCCTCAAGAGGGCGTACCGCCCTCTTGAGCTTTTGCTTATACTGGCCGTGATCGCCGTTTTTGCAGTGGTGCTCGTAGAGGTCACGTTACGTTACGTCTTCCATCAATCCATCGCTTGGGGGGCGGAGGTCTGTCAGACGCTTCTGGTATGGATGACATTTATCGGGGCGGCGGTCGCGCTGGTAGGCGGCGAACATATGGAGATCAGCATCTTCCTCGACAGGGTCAGGGCGCCTCTTATGAAAAAATTTCTTCTGTTTGTCGGCGATGCCGCTATTCTTTTGTTCCTTGTCTGCGGCACAGCGGGAGGCGTAAGGCTCGTACAGAGGACATGGAGTATGACAACGACTACACTGCAAATTCCTGCCGGGGTGCTATATCTGGCTTTCCCCGTCGGCTGTGTGTTAATGACCATCGTCGTTCTCCGTAATATGATCCGGCTGTTCCGCAGGGAGGGATAGAGAATGTTCATCCTCGCAGCGGCACTTATCGTCGGCATACTCGTCGCCGTTCCCATCTCCTACTCTATCGCCATCTCCGGGACGCTCTATCTGCTATTTGAATCAACGCTGCCCGTGCTTGTGATCGCCCAACGCATGGTGGTGGGTGCGGATTCTTTCACTTTGCTGGCCATTCCGCTCTTTTTACTCGCCGGCGCGCTGATGGCGGAGGGAGACATCACGCCGCGCATCATGCGCTTCGCCTCCAGCATGGTCGGCCATATCCGTGGCGGTATGGCGATGGTCATGGTCGTATCCTGCATGTTCTTCGGCGCGATTTCCGGCTCCGGCGTGGCTGACGTAGCGGCAATCGGCTCAATAATGCTCCCCGTGATGAAGGACCAGAAATACCGCCCCGCTTTCAGCGCCTCGCTGCTCGGCTGCGGGGGATCGCTGGCTACGATAATACCGCCAAGTATCGTCATGGTAATACTCGGCGTTACGATGGGGACCTCGATAGGAAAGCTCTTCATCGCCGGTTTCATCCCAGGAGTCCTTGCCGGCGGTTCGCTGATGGCAATATCCTATTATTTCGCCGCCAAAGAAAATTATCCCCGGCTGCCAAGGGCCGACGCACGTGAGAAATGGGCGGCTTTCAAAGGGGCGTTTCTGCCGATGGTCACACCGGCGATAATAATCGTCGGCATCCTGCAGGGTGTTTTCACGGCGACGGAGGCAGGAGGCGTCGCCGCCTTTTACGCGCTGATACTCTCAAAATATGTCTACCATAAGCTGTCGTGGAGGCGTTTTTTTGAGATATGCCTGGAGGTGGCGAAGACAAGCGCCGTCGTCCTATTCATCATTTCCGCAGCAAGCCTCTTCGGGTGGATACTCACCTCACAGGACATCCCGCAGAAAATCGCGACGGCGATTCTTGGCGTTTCAAACAACTACTGGGTAGTGCTTATCTTTTTCAACCTCATGCTGCTGGTACTCGGCACCTTTATGGAGACGACTGCCATCATCCTGATCGTGATCCCCATATTTATGCCAATCATGACACAGATCGGGGTAGATCCGATTCATCTCGGAGTAATGGTGTGTGTGAACATGGCGATCGGCGCCAACTCCCCGCCGCTCGGAGTAGACCTCATGACGGCCTGTAAAGTCGCCGATATCGCCTACGAGGATTCTTTCCGTTATATATTCTTTTTCCTCGCCGCGATGACGTTGGTGCTGATTCTGATAATCGTCTTCCCTCAGTTATCCACCTGGCTGCCGAACATGGTATTATCGTCGTAAACCAGAGAGCATTGCACGACGGCAAGGAAACTTTAACAAGGGGCCGGGATAAAATATTCCGGGCCCTTTTATTGTCTTTTTGACATTTTTATACACATTGCAATATTCATTATAATTATCTCTACACCATATAAAATCGACCACTCACTATTGACATACCTGCTTGTCGGTATGTATAATTCTGGGGCTTGTTACGTATATGCTGATGGGAGGTGAAAGAATGCGCAGGACAAAAGAGGCGGCACTTGAAACGAGGGCGAAGATTTTAGAGTCGGCGCTAGACATTTTCAGCGAAAAGAACTTTTCAAACGCCTCTCTCACAGAAATCGCCGCTAATGTCGGCCTCACAAAGGGCGCGCTTTACTGGCACTTCAGAAATAAAAACGACTTGCTGCTCCGGCTCGTCGAAGAGACGTGCAAAATCGGAGAGGACGGGGTGAAAAACGCCTTTGACGCCCCGGATTCCACCGGCAAGCTGCGAATGTATTATAAAGGGGCTCTTTCGCGCATCACGAAAGACGATCGCCATAAAAAGATCCATAAGATCATGCAGAAGCGGGACGAATGGCCGGAAGACATTCAGGAGAGCGTATGGCGGATCATCAAAAGTTCCCTCGATCGCGAAAAGGACATGGTGGAAAAGTTTATCCTCAAGGGACAGGAGGAGGGACGTTTCCGAAAGGACCTCTCTCCGAAGGCG
>CAKSWL010000193.1 GCA_934511335.1 uncultured Cloacibacillus sp.
GCCGGAGGGGGAGTCGTCCCGCGGTGAAAATTGGTCAACGTCCGAGCTCCTGCCATAGCTGGATGAATCAGAAGCAGACAGTCCATATCCGTCTTGGACGTCCAGCCCGGGGGGTACATTCCTATCGGTCAGTGTGGGAACGTCTGCTTTATTATTGCCAATCCACATAGAGATCACATGGACCTTATTCTTCCCCGTATCCGGCACCGCCTCCACAATACAAAAGACCCCGTCTATTGCTTTCTTGAACAAAACGGTTTTTGCATGAGTCCCGTCTTTATTCAAATACTTACCGCTGCTCCTGCCCGGCTCTGCAAAATCATAATTACTAAGCACATATCCGGCTCTGGCAATATCCTCTGCATTCGCCATACTCCTATCAGCTTTCCCAGACTTGCCGTGCCTTTTATTGATATGCACGACATTGTCATATTGAATATCATGTACGGCGCCGCTCACATCGGCTCCGGTAAGACTCTTGATATCCCGTGCCGCCCGTTCAGTTACAGGCGCTATGCCATAAGACGCCCCCTTCTGCCCGTTACCTGCAATAGCCCTATTGGCAAAATCCAGCAACCCAGAATCTACAGCCGCCTGATACTCAGCAATCACCCTCCGCTGCTCCGGCGTATGCTGAACATCCGCCATCATCTCCACACCGTCACCGCCGTGAAAAACCTCCTGACCCTCAGCCGCGTGCGGCCGCGCCGTCTCCGTGCCGCCCTTCTTACGCCCCAACCCGGGACTGACCGCGCCCACAAGCCCGCGATCATCGCCGGCACGCCGACCTCCTTAAACCCTTTGCATACCTCAAATACATCCTGAAGGCCATGCCCAACATCACCATGGAACAATCCCCACACTGCTGCCCTGGAGCAAAGAGCAGCCCGACTTCTGCCGGCTCAAAGAGCCAGACGGCGGTAAGGCCGAAGTGCCCGGCGCGGGAGCGGAGGCTTAGGGGAGACTAGGAGGCCGGACTTGAGCGAATGATACGGGAAGGTTATGAAAATGGATAGGTATCGGAGGTTGGACGCTTACGCAATGCCGAGGGTTCATCTGATGGAAACCAGCGGCCAGCGCATAGAGACGACGCTAGGCTAAGGAGCGTTCTTCTATGCGCCGGTTGGTTTTTTATTTCATGTTTGAAACCAATATTTCCGCGGCCTCCAGCAGGTGTTTTTGGGTCGCCACCTGTGATTCGAGGGTCAGCACGCCCTCTTTGCCTATTTTGACGATCAGGCTGTAGCCGACTACGGGACGGTATTCAAGTATCGCCTTATGGCCCGCGACGGCGGCTTTTTCCGCGGTCTCGCCGCCCCATATTTCGCCGTCGTCACTAGACGCTTCGTTTACGTTCCAGTCCTTGGCTCCCGCGCCCTCTATCCAGATGGCGCGGAGTGGCGTGCCGCTGTTCGTTCTGTAGGTGCGCTCGAGCCACGTTCCTTTGAACCCTGAAAGCGCGGCGAGCTCCGTCGTTCGCAGCCGTCCGTTCTCCCATCCGGCGATTTCCGGCAGCTTTGGGCCTTCCGCGGCAGGCGCCGTGCCGGCAGAAAAGAGAAGGAATGAAACGATCACAAGAAAAATGGATTTTTTTAGCAAAATCCGCACCTCCGTATTAATGTCTCTGTTATTATTAAGTATATCGTTTAATGGAAAGTTTAGCGATAATGACATATAATTCCAGAGTGAAAACACTTGAAGGGGATAGGTATTTGCATAAATTTTCAATCAGGGTATTTGGCTGTCAGATGAATTCGTACGACGGAGACCGCCTGCGCACCGCGATGCTGCATCAAAAGTGGGAAGAGGCCCCCGACGGCGAAGCCGACGTGGTGATCCTTGTCACCTGCAGTATTCGTGAAAAGGCGGAGCAGAAGGTCGCCAGTGAGATTGGGCGCTATGACGCGGCATATAAGAGAAAGAAAAGTCCGGCGGTGGTGTTGGTCGGCTGTATGGCGCAGAGGGTCGGACGCGAGATGGCGAAGAAATTTTCCTGTGTACGCCTGGTATCAGGGCCGCGCCATCTGGGGCTGGTGCCGCAGGCGACGGCGGAGATATCTCCAGCGATGCCGCAGCGTTTCTTCATGGACGACGACCCGCGCGCGCTGCTTGACCTCGAAGTGGCGCCTACGGCGCGTACGAATCCCTTTAAGGCCTACGTGACTATCACCTATGGCTGTGACCGTTTCTGCTCGTATTGTATCGTTCCCTATGTGAGAGGCCGGCTGCAGTCGCGCGCCGCGGCGGATATTTTGCAGGAAACGCGCACGCTTATCGACGGCGGCGTTAAAGAGATTACTCTGCTTGGGCAGAACGTCGACGCCTATGGCAAAGATTTGAATAACGGCTACGGCTTCGCCTCCCTGCTGGGTGATGTGGCGAGTCAGCCTGGTTTGACACGCCTGCGTTTCGCCACCTCTCATCCGAAGGATTTTGACGAAGATATCCTTGCGGTCATGCGGGAGCGCCCTGATATTTGCCGCGCGATCAATCTTCCGGTGCAGTCCGGCAGCGACAGGATACTGCGCGAGATGAACAGGGGATATACATCAGGGCAGTATCTTGCGCTTGTAGAGAAGATTCGCGGGGCGCTGCCCGACGTAAGCCTGACGACGGACCTTATCGTCGGTTTTCCCGGGGAGACTGAAGCGGATTTTCGCGCCTCTTACGACCTTCTCAGCGAGGTTAAGTTTGACATCGTTCACACGGCGGCCTATTCGCCGCGCGAGGGCACGAGGGCGGCGATGATGGACGGGCAGATAGATAATCGCGTCAAGGCCGCGCGTCTTAACGAGATAAACGAGCTGCAGGCGCAGATAGCCCGTGAAGCCAATGAGGGTTATGTCGGCGCGGAGTTTGAGATACTGGCCGACGGCTTTGCGCCGCGCGGTGAGGGAAAGATACAGGGGAGGACGATGAGCGATAAGGTCGTGATCATTCCCGGCGGCGAGGAGGATTTTGGGAAGATGATTCCCGTGAGGATCGTGCGCGCCAGCCACTGGTCGCTTGAGGGAGAGAGGATCTGCGGTGATGAGTCCGCGTAACTCGGGAAAGCTTCTTGCTGCGGCGGGAGTGCTCTGTTTTGCGTTGGCCTTTGTGCTGTTGTCAGCTTTTAGGGGTGAGTTCGGCAAGGATACGGCGGGAAAATCTTCGGTGATGCCGGTGATGGAGGATACCATAGACGTAACGCCGAGGGCTGCTGCGGAAAAGAGCGAGCCGCGTCGGGTGAAGGCTGTTTCCGGTGAAGGTGGTTCTTCTGCGCCGTGGGTCGTCTATGTCACCGGGGCGGTCAAGAAGCCCGGCGTATACGAGGTGGCGCCGGGAGCACGCGTCTACGAGGCGCTGAAAGCGGCTGGGGGCTTTGCCGCGAACGCCGACCAGGAGGCCGTCAACCTTGCGGCGAAACTTGACGACGGCGAGCATGTAAGATGCCTGCGCAAGGGCGAGGCGCCGCCGCCGGGACGCACCGCTCTGCCGACGGCGCCCGTGCAGAGCGCGGCTTCTGCGGTGGGTCAGTCTGTAAAGATAAATATCAACCGCGCCACGCAGGCGGAGCTGGAATCAATCAGCGGCATCGGTCCCAAGAGGGCGCAGGCGATCATAGAATACCGCCGCCAGAATGGGAATTTTTCACGTGTCGAGGATATTATGAACGTTAGGGGCATTGGTCCGAAAAATTTTGAATCGATAAAGGACCGTATTACAGTTGGCGGCTGAGGCACCGCTGGGCATGTCTGCGGCCGGGACTTCCGGCGTTGTGTATACAGAGGGGCCGCTTTCGGAGGCTCCCGCTTTTTTTGTTCTATTTTCTCTCTGTGCCTCGCTCTATCTGGAGGGATTTGTTGCGCCGTCGGCGGCGCTGGCGGCCTCCCTTTTGTTAGCCGCGGCGTTGATTTTTTTCTGCACGGAAATGTTGGTGAAGGGCTGGTTTCCGGTCTTTGTCCTCGTTCTCGTCCTTGCCGGCGCTCTTTCTGCCTATTCTTTGTATATTATAAATAAAAGGGTCGTTTTGCCGGATTCCCTGGAGACCGCCGGCCGCGTCGTCTCTTCGCGCCGCTGGGGGCGCGGCCGCGCGCTGCTTATTGATACGCCTTATGGCAAGTTTGCGGGATATACGCCGGGTGAGGGGGCGCCGGCGGAGGGTCGCGGCGTGGTGCTGCGCGGCGCGCTTTTTGATTTTAAGCGGGCGGAGAAGCCCGGCGCTTTTGACGAGATGCTTTACTGGCGCGCTCGCGGCGCGGTGAAGAAGGTAGTGTTTTTCGAGATCAGGGAGACTGACGCTCCCACCGGCCTCGCCGCCTGGCGCGCGAAGCTGGCGGGGCTGATCGATGAGAGGCTGCTTCCGCTTTCTGCCTCTTATATGGCGGCTTTCACCGTTGGCAGCCGGGGGGCGCCGATGGAAAAGGTGCATCGCCTGGCGGGCACCTCTCACCTGCTGGCCGTCTCCGGTCTGCATATCTGGATAATCGCAGGGCTGTTTCTCTTTTTGCTGCGCGGGAATCTGACGCGGCTCTTTGTCGTTTCCCTCTTTCTTTGGGGGTACCTGCTGCTTGCGGGACTGCCGGTGGGCGGCGTGCGGGCGGCGGTGATGGTGGAGCTTGCGCTGGCGGCGATGGTCGTCGGGCGTCCATCTTCGGCTTTCAACAACGTAAGCGCGGCGGCGGTGCTGCTGTTGCTGGTCAACCCCTGGAATTTTTTTGACCTTGGCTGGCGGCTCTCGGTGCTCTGCGC
>CAKSWL010000194.1 GCA_934511335.1 uncultured Cloacibacillus sp.
GAATTTTCAGGATATATTCATCGCGGTCGCTCGATAGAGGCAGATCCGCCTCGGAGTAGAACGAGCCGAGCACGAAGCCCGCCTCTTCGCCGCTGGGCAGGAAAGCGCAAAGCACCAGCTCGTTTTCGTCCGGCAGGCACTGTCCTTTGTTTTTGAGCGAACCGGGAACAAGTACCGGCAATTCGTCGGAGACCAGACCGTTTTTGTCGGCGAACACCACCCGCACGCGGTGGCGCTCCGGGTGCACGGATACCACCGTGCCGATGCGCAGAAGGTCCTCATACTCAGCCATTTTTTTATACCCCCTTAAAGAAGCCGCTGTAGTCCTTCTTTTTCTTTTTGCCCTTGGCCTTTTTCTCGCCCTTGCCGCCGGCGCGCACGGACGGCGGGCCTGATTCTAAGTCAACGGAGGTCGTATAGCCGCCGCTGTCGACGGCGTGGGTTGATTTCGCGATCCGGTATTTGCCGTCAAACGTTCCAAAGCCGGAAACGGCGATGACGACGCCGTCAAGCATTAGGGGGTTTCCCACGCAATCCAAATGCCCGGTGACTTCGCGCTTGTTGGAGTCGCGCAGCTTCTTTTCCGCGAGCTTGATTGCTTCGGCGTTGCTCTCCACGCGCTCGTTGCTGATGCGCAGCACCTGTCCGCTGGGATCGTCCTCTCCGGAGGCGACGGCGGTGCCTTTGTATGTGGTCTTTGTCTTGGCGTCAAAGTAGGTCACTTCGCAGGATTTGTAGGTATCGACCGACTGGGTCCGGAAGTTCCAGCCTGTTACATCGCCGCCTGTGCGCTCTACGGTGAAGGCCGCCGCCTCTTTCTCGGCGTCGACTTCGTTGTAGATGGCGATCCGGCCGCTGACGATCTTGATTGCCAGCCCCGCCTTGTGTACGATGCGCGAGAGAAACTCAAGCGATGATTCCTGTTTCTGGTCGATGCGGCCAAAATATGGGTTTTCGAGGGCGGTGTATTTCAGCTCTAATCCAGACTTTTTCGCGACGTCCATGGCGACGGTTTTTAGATATGCCTTTTCCCACGTCTTGGTTATTTTTTCGCGGCGGCCGCCTGCGGTGACCGGCGCGGATACCCCTTTCATCGTGAGCGTTCCTTGCGTTGCCTCTATTTCGTCGAGTTCGAAGGTTCCGCATTTCAAGGCGGCGCTGTCGCCAGGCTTTGTCCAGCCTTCAACCCTGATTGTCGCCTCGATGATCGAATTTTTTTTCGGGAACCAGTCGCCGCGAAAACGTCCGCCGCCGTCCTCCAGCACCACGCTTATGGAATCGGCCTCGCCGCTGCGGTTGTCCTCGTATGAAAAGGAGATGAGAAAGGGGGCGATATCCTTTGTGATATCCGCCCCCGCAAGTGTTATTTCAAGCCACGCCCGGCGTGCTTTGTCATTTGTTCTTTCTTCCGGCATCGTCATTGCCTCCATGGCGGAATGGATACCGGTTCCGCCTCTTCAATGTCGGGCACGTTTATTGCCACGTTGCCGCTGAAGATCGCCGTGTCGATGTGTTCAGGGTTGGCGCGGATAAGGTCGGCCATGCGGGCCTGGTCCGCGCCGTCGCCCCAAATGCGCCAGGCGATCACGTCCCAGGTGTCGCCGCTTAATGTTTTTACTGTTCTCATGCGAGCGCCACCCTCCTGTTGTCTCTGGCAATTTCCTCAAGCATACGGCGCAGTTCCTCTTTGCTTTTTGCAAGGACTTTAGTTATCAACGCCTCATCCGCTTTGCCGTCAACCTGTATAGATGGCGAATAGGCGATATGGATGGGGCTCTGTGCGGCGGACGGCGTTTGTGCCTGCCCGCGCGGCGAGGTCAGGCTTCTTGCTCTTTCCGCGAGGACCTTTACGGGGGCGGACCCGCCGGCGGAACTTGATATTCCGCCGCCCGTTCTGCTTCCCGTGATACCGTTTCCCGGAATCAACATTGCGGCCGCCTGTGCGAGCCGCTTTAGTCCGAGGCTGCGGTTTTGCAGCGGCACGACCATCTCCGGGCCGTCCTCGCCGATCAGGGCGATCTCCGGCTGGGAGACAAGGCCGCCGGCGGCGCGCGTGGCGATCTGCGCCGCTTTGACGTCTGTATTTTGTACCGCGCCGGATTTGCCTCCGCCAATTCCCAGATAGTCAGCCGCCTTTTGTCCCCATTCATAGACCTTTTTAAGCGCGCCCCAAAGTCCCTCATAGTAGCCGACGATGAGATCCACCGCGCCCTTTATCACCTTTGAAGCAGTCGGGAATTTAGCGCAGAAACTGTCCCACAGCTCGCCCAGCGTTTTCCACCACGCCATGAGCCCCGTTTTTACCGTTTCCCAGTTTTTGTACAGATACCACACGGCGGCGACAACCGCCGCGACGCCGAGCAAAATCAACCCGCCAGGGCTGAAAATCAAGGAAAAGACCTTGCCCAGCCCAAAAACGCCTTTGCTAAGCAGGCCCGCGACTTTTGCGAATTTGAGCCCCGCAAGGCTGCCGCCGCTCATCGCCACGCGGAAGGTTTTAATAAACAGATTGCCGTTCTGCAAAAGGGTAAAGAATGAGCTGAATCCCGCGCCGACATACATTATGGCGGCCCCCGCAAGGTTCAGCGCCACCCCGGCGGCGACAACTCCCACGATGAGCTTGGTTATCATCGGGTGGGCCTCTGCCCATTTTCCGATCTTGTCCGCCAGCTTTCCCCCGTATTCGAGCATCTTCGTTACGGGGGGAAGCAGGGCATTTCCGATCTTCATCCCCAGAAGCATCGCCTGCTCTTTGGCCGCCGCCACTCTCGTTGACGTCAGTTTTAAGTATTCCGCCATGTTTTTGTTGACGATGTTCTCTTTTACGGCGGCCCCGACCTCTTTATATCCGGCGGCAAGCTCGGCTGTTTTTGCCACGAGCGGCACGACGGCTTTTGCGCCTTCGTCGCCGAATTTTTCCGTAAGGTATTGAGCGCGCGTGATATCGTCCATCCGCGACAGGCCCTTTTGCAGCTTGCCCAGTGATGCCACCAGGTCGACGGCTCCGTTTTTGTCCTTCACGAGGATGCCGGGGATATCAGCGGCTACCTTGTAGAGCCCCTTCAGCATGGAGTTGAAAGAGGTCCCCGCCTGTCCGCCCTGGAGCCCGGCGGTGTTAAGCATTCCGATTGCCGCTGCCGACTGTTCGAGGTTGACGTTGTACTGGGTGATGCCGACGGCGGCATATTTCATGCTTTCGCCCAGCTGCGCGAAGTCGCGGATCTGGTATTTGAACTGTACCTTTGTCAAGATGTTTCCGAGGGCGGCAAATTTTTCTTCCGTCGTTCCGGAGACCCTGTTGCCCAAGTTGTTATATGTGGTGGCGAGGACTTCTCCGACCTGCCCCAGTTCGCCCTTGGTCACCTTCGCTACCGAGGCCACCGTTTTTACCGCCACGGACGAAAGGTCCGACGTAAGCCCCGCCGAATTTAGGGCGTATTGCGCCTGCATGGCTTCGGCGTATGTGGAGTACCCGGCTCTCGCCAAGTCTTCCGCGCTCTTTTGCGCCTTTGCCATCGCCGCTTTTTTATTTTTTTCATCCGTGTTTATTACGGTGGAGAGCTCGAAGCTTAATTTCTGGGAGGCCATGGCGTTTTCAAAGGGCGTGCGCATAAGGTTCGCCATGCTACGCGCCGCTTTGATGCGGTAGTCCGCGCCTACGAGAAAATCAGTTCGATTCTTTTTGCCTCTCTCTATTTTTTCCTGATACGCTCGCGCCGTTGCTGATTTTCTAGCATCCTTGGACAGCCTGTCTTCGTCTTTTATCAGTTTGTTTATCGGGCCGTAGAGTTTTTCTATTGAGTTTTTATATGCGATGTTTTGCTTCGATAGATCCTTTGTCTTTTTTAGCAGCTGCGCGACTTTCGCCTCGGCCTCCTGCTGTTTGCGGGTGAGGCGCGCCTGTACCTCCGCATCCTGACCGGTATACGCCATGTGTTCTTTCGTGACGCTGGATAATTTGCCGTATGCCTCGCGCAGCCTGCCGGTCTGCGTCTCCAGCTTCTTTTGCTTGGCGTCAATAACGTGTATGCTCTTTAGTTTCTCCGTTACCTGTTCGCCGGTATCGCCAAGGCCCTTGAGCAGCTTCGTCGTGTTGCCAACGGCTGTCGTCAGCTTCTGCGACAGATACCCGCCGACCTTTATCGCGAATTCCATCTCTTTGCCCGCCATGTCCTCACCTCTTTATCTTCAAAAGGGCATAAAAAAACCGCCCCGAAGGGCGGTAAGTTTTTGTATTTTTTTAATTCAGAAGGAAGAATACGACCGGAGGACCAAATAAAAGGCCGATGACTATGACGTTAGCCCAGAAATTATCCCACCAGTCCATCCTATTTAATGCCTGCTGTCTTTCGAGAGGAAGCCTTTTGAACCACTTGTCATGTTCGGCCTTTTCCTTTGCTATCTTGCGATCGATATTTTCTATTTCCTTCCGATGTTTCTGAAGAACCCAGTACCCGCCGTCGCACATTGTGATTCGCCTCCCGTCGTGAAATATTTTCTGTTACAATATTATAACATGTTTTACGTAACAGGAGATCTCCTTGACGGTGCGCCGGGATGTGCTACAATATACTCAGGCATCAAAAGAGATTAGTCCGTATATAGAATCGCAAGAAACCCCGGAAGCGACCCGGGGTTTTTTGTTGCATGGTGGCTTGTTGCCGCCTATTCATCTCTGTTGAGC
>CAKSWL010000195.1 GCA_934511335.1 uncultured Cloacibacillus sp.
CCCCCTTACAATTTGCCGGCGCGCCGGAAGGCAAAAGCGTCCGCAGTTTTTATTATCGGCCGCAAGCGGCGCATGTCCTTAAACGCAAAACCGTTTTTAGATTGTAGCATCACGCCGCGGGCTTCACAAGCGTAGTCACTGACGAACCTACAGTTGCTTATAATGATTTTTACGAAAAAATATTGTAAAACAGGGAGGTATTTGTTAAAATATTTTTCAAGATATCTCAGGCAGGCGGAGTACAGGAAGAACATGGGCGGCGCGGTCTAGTCCAAATAATTGTTCGCATTCACTATGATAAATAAAAATTCTATCTTTATTTGGAGGATACCGGATGATTGACAGGATAGCGCAACTTGAAAAAAAATACCGCGAAACATATATGGGATATTATCATCATTTCCACAAAAACCCCGAGAAAAGCTACGAGGAAAAGGAAACTTCCGCATATGTGGCGGAACAACTTCAAAAGCTCCCGATGGACGAGATCCGGACGAAAGTCGGCGGCTACGGCGTCGTCGCCGTGCTGAAGGGAGGGAAGGCGGGCCCCTGCGTCGGGCTGCGTGCGGACATGGACGCGCTGAGCGTGTCGGAGGCGACGGGCGTGGATTTCGCGTCGACAAGACCTGGGCTGATGCATGCCTGCGGACACGACTCGCACACGGCGATGCTGCTCGGCGTCGCGTACCTATTGAGCGAGATGAAGGACGAGATCGCGGGGACGGTGAAATTTATTTTCCAGCCCTCCGAGGAGATGTCGCCGCGCGGCGGCGCTCCCGGCATGATCGAGGACGGCGCGCTCGAAAACCCGCGCGTGGACGCGATGCTCGCAACGCACGTCTGGCCGACCTTTGAAACGGGCATGGTTGGCGTGCAGGACGGCATCGTCTCGGCGGCGTCGGACCATTTGACGATCAAGATCACAGGAAAATCCGCGCACGCCTCGATGCCGCACGAGGGCGCCGACGCAATCGTCGCGGGCGCGGCGGTCGTGGGCGCGCTGCAGCCGATTATCTCGCGCAACATCGACCCGAAGGAGACGGCGGTCATCACGATCGGCCTCATAAACGGCGGCACGCGCTACAACGTGTTGCCAGAGGAGTGCATCCTTGAGGGCACCGTGCGCTCGTTCAACAAGAACGTCACAGAGCAGATGCCGAAGCTGATCGGGCGCGCCGTGGACGGTGTAACGGCGGGGTACGGCACAAAGGGCGAGGTCGATTACGAAAGCGGCTATCCATCCGTGCAGAACGACCCGACCATCGCGAAGATTTGCCGCGCCGCAATTGCGGACGTGGCGGGC
This sequence comes from uncultured Cloacibacillus sp., assembly GCA_934511335.1. Classification (GTDB taxonomy): domain Bacteria; phylum Synergistota; class Synergistia; order Synergistales; family Synergistaceae; genus Cloacibacillus. Next base: position 1,304 of record CAKSWL010000195.1, read on the forward strand.
GAGAAGGGCGTGCTGCCCGTGCAGGGCGTGCCTGCGGCGGGCGAGGACTTCTCCTTCTTCTCGCTCAAGGTCCCGTCCGCCTTCGCGTGGCTCGGCTGCCGCCCCGCGGGCGTTCTGCTCGAGGAAATGCCCCCGCTGCACAGCTCGAAGTTCCTGCCTGACCCGAAAGCGTTGCCCATCGGCGTGAAGTATATGGCGACCGCCGCGATGCGAGTGTTGTCGGAATTCGTTCCGGAGGAAAAATAATGGGCGCGTTCAACGGGAAGATTTTGAATGAAATGACCGAACGCAGGCGCGACCTGCACCGCTATCCCGAGACGGGGTGGACGGAATTCCGCACGACTGCAAAGGTCGCGGAAGTTTTGCGCGCGCTTGGCTATTTTGTGCATTTCGGCGGCGAATTTATACGCCCTGAGCACGTGATGGGGTGGAACATCGATGTCGTAGCGGAAAAGAAACGCGCGATAGAACAGGGTGCAGACCCCGCGATCGTCGACGAGATCGGCGACTACACGGGGCTTTACGCGGAGCTCGACACGGGCGAGTCCGGCCCTGTGACCGTGCTGCGCTTCGACATCGACTGCGTGGACACGACGGAGACGACGGACGAAAACCACCTGCCCGCGAAGCTCGGCTTCGCCTCCGTCAACCCCGGCAGGATGCATTCCTGCGGGCACGACGGGCATACCGCGATCGGGCTGGCGCTCGCTGAGCTGCTCAAAGAAGACGCTTCATTAAAAGGAAAGATCCGTTTTCTCTTTCAGCCCGCCGAAGAGGGAGTGCGCGGCGGCTACGCGATGACCATGGCGGGGCTCGCGGACGACGCGGATTATTTTATCGCGATGCACCTCGGACTCGGGAAACCAACGGGCGAGGTGTACGGCGGGGTCGACGGCTTTTTCTGCACCACGAAACTCGACGCAGACTTCACGGGCTTCGGTGCGCACGCGGGCGGCGAACCGCAGAAGGGCAGGAACGCGCTGCTCGCGGCAGCGGCCGCCGCGCTGAACCTGCATGCGATCGCCCCGCATTCAGGCGGTGCGACGCGCATCAACGTCGGCGTGCTGAAGGCAGGCGAGGGACGCAACGTCGTCGCGTCGAAGGCTCACATGAAAATCGAGACGCGCGGCGAGACAGACGAGCTAGCGGCCTACGTATACGGGCGCGCGGCGGAGATCCTCGAGGGCGCGGCGCAAATGTACGGCGTGGAACTTAAAATGACGAAGCAGGGCGAGGCTAACCGCGCGGACAGCTCGCCCGAACTCGCGCTGCGCGTCGCGGACGCGGCGAAGACCGTAGAGGGCGTGACCTTTGCGGGCGAAAGTCGCCCGATGGCGGGCAGCGACGACGCCTGCCACTTTATGAAGCGCGTGCAGGAAAACGGCGGGCAGGCGACCTACGTCGGGATCGGCGCAACTACGACGGCGGGGCACCACAACAACGCCTTCGACTTCGACGAGGCCGCGATGCCGATCGCGCTCGGCGTTCTTTACAAGGCGGTGAAAAGAATCAACGGTTAGGTTGTTTAGGACCGCGGGAGGTCCGTCCTTCATACAACAGGTACCTTTCTTATCCAATTCTAAAAGGGGGAAGTGCAATGACCACTGCAACAGCAAAGAAACAAAGCGGTTTCGAAAAGTTCATCACGTGGATCGAAATCGCCGGCAATAAGCTGCCGCATCCGTTTTGGCTTTTCGTCTACCTCTCCATCATCGTTGTCGTACTATCGTTTTTTCTGAACAAAGCTGGCGTCTCCGTTACCTACATGGCTGCGGGGCGCGCGGGCGCGGAGGCGAAGGAGACCACCGTCACGGCACTCAACCTCATGAGCTACCCCGCGATGCGCCAGTTCTTTGCGGACTTCGTAAAAACCTACGTCAACTTCCCGCCGCTGGGACTGATCATGATCATGACGCTGGGAATCGGGCTGCTTGAACAGAGCGGGCTGATCTCGGCCTTCATGCGCAAGACGATTCTCGGCGCCCCCTCTTGGGCCGTTACTGCGACGCTCGCAGTGGTCGGTATCAACGCGAACCTCGCCTCCGATGCGGGCATCATCTTCACGCCTGCCATCGGCGGTGCGGTATTCAAGGCGCTGGGGCGCAACCCATGGGTCGGCGTCATAACCGGCTTCGCGGCGGGCTGCGGCGGATTCACCGCGAACTTCTTCATCGCCGGGACTGACGCGCTGCTCGCGGGCATCACCGAGTCCGCAGCCAAGGGCATGGGCATCGTCGCCCCCACCCACCCGCTGATCAACTGGTACTTCCTCGTCGTGTCCACAGTCGTTCTCACGGTCGCGACGACCTTCGTCACGGAAAAATTCACGATCAAACACCTCGGAGACACTCACGGAGCGCTCGACGCGGCGGAATTGGAACAGCACAAAGTGACGGCGGAAGAAAATAAAGGCCTTCGCTGGGCGGCCATCGCCGCTGTCCTCTACCTGCTGCTCATTATCGTGATGACCGTACCGGAAGGCTCCTTCTTCCGCAACCCGAAGACGGGCGGCATCGTTCCATCCTCTCCGCTGCTCTCGGGCATCATCGCGATCCTCTTCTTCTTCTTCTTCTTTACGGGGATCGCCTACGGCGTTGGCTCGAAGGTCATCAAGAAGATGGCCGACGTCCCTAAGCTGATGCAGCAGGGGCTCGCGGGCGGCTTGAGCTTCTTTGTCGTCGTACTCCCCGCCTCGATGTTCGTTCAGCTCTTCGCCGTCAGCAACCTGACCACCATCCTCGCGGTCAAGGGCGGCGAGTGGCTCGAAGCGATGCATCTGGGCGGCATCCCTCTGCTACTCATGTTCATCCTGCTCTGCAGTTTCGTCAACCTCTTCATGATCAGCGGCTCGGCCAAGTGGCTCATCCTTGCGCCGATCTTCGTCCCCATGTTCTCCGTCGTCGGCCTCAGCCCCGCGCTGACCCAGATGGCCTATCGCATCGGCGACTCCTCAACCAACATCATCTCGCCGCTCTCCTACTACCTCCCCGTCATCATCGGCCTCATGGAGCAATACAGGCCGAAGGACAACACGCAGGATGTCGGCATCGGCACCGTCATCTCGCTGGCCATGCCCTACTCCCTCGCATACCTCGCCTGCTTCAGCGCCCAGCTCATCATTTGGTACCTGCTGAAGCTCCCGCTCGGCCCTGGAACGCCCCCGGTCATGTAGAAAAAACGCGGCGCGAAAGAGCGGAGCCGCCGACGCGCGGCTCCGCGTTAGTTTCCAGATCGAGTAGCTCGCGGATAGCGGTCGGACTCATGAGGCCGCGCTTTATACTCAATTAACTTGACAAAAGCCACTGGGGGAGGGAGACTGGTGGGGGGGGGGGGGTGGTTGCCTGCGTTTCCT
>CAKSWL010000196.1 GCA_934511335.1 uncultured Cloacibacillus sp.
TTTCGTGGCAGAGGATCACCCATGAATCGTATCTTTTCAGCTTTCCAAGTACCTCTGCAAAGAGGCCGCTTTCCCCGATCACTGTGCGGCGTCCCTTTCGGCACGCCTCTGCGCGTCAAGCTCCGCGACCTTGTCGAGCAGCTCGTCCATCGCGCGCGCCTTGTTTTCTGAGTCGTCGTAACAGAAGTGGAGCTCCGGTATCGTGCGCAGATGCATCTCTTTGCCAAGCATCGAACGGAGCGGCCCCGCCGCCGATTCCAGCACGGACTGCACCCTTTCGCGGGCCTCCTGATTTATGGTGGTATAAAAAACCTTCGCGTGGCTCAGGTCGCGCGATACGGAGACCTTAGTGAGCACGGCCTCCGCCGCCTCCGCCCTTTTTATCCGCGTCTGAAGCATCTCTGATATGAGACGCAGAAATTCCTTGTTTATCCTGTCAATTCGATAGGTCGCCATAATTGAACACCTCCAGCGAGAATCCCACTATTTCAAATTCTCCCTCTTCTTCCCTCTGATACAGATATTTTTCCAGGCTGCCCATTCTCTCGTCAAGCTCCGCAGCTGAAGACCCCGCCGCCGCAAAACCGATATCGGCGGCGTTATGGCAGCCGTCCGGGCCAAGATCTGAAACGGAGATTGCAAAACGGCAGCGCACTCCGTCCGTGAGAGAACGCACCACATGTCTGCGGTCTTTGAGGCTTCCAGCGAAAGGGAGCCTCAGCGAAAGCCGCGCCGCAGCTATCCAAAAGGACATTTTAATCTTCACTCCAATTACAGCATGCCTTCGGCGGTTTAAAAACGTATATTCCACCTATTGCCGCCCCGCGCGGGCCGCGCCGGACGGCAGTCAGCCGTCATAAATCAATCCAGCGTCTTTTTCTCTTTGAGTATCTCGTAGGCCTCTATCATGTCGCCGACTTTAAAGTCCTGGAAGCGCTCAAAGCTGAGGCCGCATTCGTTGCCCGCCTTGATCTCACGCACGTCGTCCTTGAAGTGCTTGAGGCTGGAAAGCTCGCCGTTCCAGAAGACCACGCCGTCGCGGATGAGGCGGACCTTCGCGCTCCGGCGGATGAGTCCCTCCGTAACGCGGCATCCCGCGATGCTGCCGACCTTCGGGACGCGGAATATCTCGCGTATCTCCGCCAGTCCGAGCGTGTGCTCGCGCAGCTCGGGGGCGAGCATGCCCTCCATCGCCGCCTTGACGTCGTCCAGCATGTCGTAGATCACCTGGTAAAGGCGTATCTGGACGCCCTCGTTTTCGGCGATCTTTTTCGCGTTGCTGTCGGGACGGACGTTGAAGCCGATAATGATGGCGTTGGAGGCCGAGGCGAGCATGACGTCCGACTCAGATATGCGGCCGACGCCCTCATGCACGATATTCACCGATACCGCGTTCGTGCTCATCTTCATCAGAGACGAATGGAAAGCTTCCAGCGACCCCTGCACATCCGTCTTGAGGACGATGCGGAGCTGCGGGATCTCTTCCGTCTGCATCTTTTCGTAAAGCTCTTCGAGAGTCAGGCGCTTCGTCTTGCTCTGGTCCGTCTCGCGGCGTTCAAACTCGCTCTGCGAGATGAGGTCGCGGGCCTCGCGTTCGGATGAAAGCGTGGCAAACTTTTCGCCAGGCTGCGGCACGCTCTCGAGACCGAGGATCTCGACCGGCATGCTGGGGCCGGCGGAGTTCACGTTGTTCCCTTTGTCGTCTATCATCGCGCGGATCTTGCCCCACGCCGTGCCGGTGTGGATGATGTCGCCGCGGTGCAGGGTGCCCTCCTGGACGATGACGGTGGCTACCGGGCCCTTGCCCTTATCAAGGTTCGCTTCGATAACCGTGCCCGCCGGAGCGGCTTTGGGATCGGCCTTAAGCTCCTGCATCTCGGCGACGATAAGCAGCATCTCAAGAAGATCGTCGACATGGAGCCCCTGCTTGGCCGCCACATCCACCATTATCGTATCTCCGCCCCATTCCTCGGGGACGAGGCCGTAATCGGAGAGCTGCTGGCGGACTCTTTCCGGCTTTGCGTCCGGCTTGTCCGTCTTGTTGACGGCGACGACGATGGGCACTCCCGCCGCCTTGGCATGGTTAAGCGCCTCTATCGTCTGCGGCTTGATTCCGTCGTCGGCCGCGACTACCAAGATCGCAATGTCCGTGACCTGAGCGCCGCGCGCGCGCATCGAGGTGAATGCCTCGTGCCCGGGCGTGTCGAGGAAAACGAGCGTATTCCCGTTGTAATCGACGCGCGAAGCGCCGATGTGCTGCGTAATGCCGCCGGCCTCTTTTTCCGTGACGTGCGTCTTTCTGATGTTGTCAAGAAGCGTCGTCTTTCCGTGGTCGACGTGCCCCATGACGGTGATGATCGGCGGGCGCGTCTCCGACTCTCCGCCGTCGCTGCGTCTTTTCTTGGATTTGCCCTTGCCCTTCGCCTTCTTGGCGCTCTGCGCGGCGCGAGGCTGCGCCGCCGGCGCGGCGGACATTTCTGCCGGGGCCTGCGCGGGCGCGCTCTCCGCTTTCTCTGGTTCGCTGCCGAAGACGAAGTTCCTCTTATATGTTTTGCCGAGGATTTGGAGCGTCTTCTCATCCGCCGTCGTCGCCGCGGGCATCATGAGCCCCTCCATCATCAGGGCCTTGACCGCGCCGCCGGCCTTTTCCCCGATCAGCGCCGCGACATCGGAGACGGAGGCGCCCTCCGGCACATTCACCGTCGGATACGTCGATATCTCCTCCAACGCCTGCCTTGTCGCCGCCTTTTTCGCCTCTTTGAGAGACTCCTCGACCATTGGGATCAGTTCCTCGTCTATCGAACTCATGTGCGATTTAATGCTGACGCCGAGCCCCGTCAATATCTCCACCATCTCCGTATTGCTTTTCTCGAGCATCTTCGCCAAGTCATATACTCTGATTTTACTCATCCGCAACACTCCTGTCTTCATTCAATAGTGAAATTATTTTTTCGGCAAAGCCGCTTTCTGCGGGAAGCGCCGCGGCCTGCGCGGCGTTTATCCCCAGATGTCTCCCCAAAAGCGTCCTCTCCGTATCTTTCAAAACAAAAACCTTCATCTCGCCGCGTTCGGCCGCCGAACGCAGCCTGCGCAGCACGTTTTCTGAACAGTCCTCCGTAACGAAGGCCGTCAGCCTCTTCCCGCCGCGCAGCGCCTCGAATATATTATCCTGGCCGATCAAAAGCTCATGCGCCCGCCGCGCAAGGCTGAGCATATTGAGCGCCTTTTGCAAAGACGACACTCTAGCCCTCCTCCCCGCCGCACTTTTCAAGCAGTTCGGCATAGAGCCCCTCCGGCGCCTCGGCCTTCAGCGCCCGCGAAAAAGAGTTTTTCTTCCTCGCGGCCTCGACGCATGACCGCCGCGCGCAGACGTAGGCGCCCCTGCCGTTGGCCTTCCCCGTAGGGTCATAGCGCACCTCTTTCGCGGGCGTCCTGATCACGCGCAGCAGGACGCGCTTCGGAGATTCTTCCCCGCAGCCGACGCAGGTCCGCGGACGCAGCTTTTTCAATACCGGCTCAGAGCACTGCTTCCCCATCGGGCCGCCTCTATTTCTTGTCCTCGTCGACTATCTCGGAGAAGTCCATGAAGAGGTCCTTCATCGTCGGCAGCTTCTCCTCCTCCTTGACCTTGATGTCGATCTTCCAGCCGGTCAGGCGCGCGGCAAGGCGCACGTTCTGCCCGACCTTGCCGATGGCCAGCGAAAGCTGGTCGGAACGGACATAGGCGATCGCCGAACGATCCTGGTCGAGAAGCGGCTCTATCCGCACGATCTTGGCGGGAGAGAGCGCGTTTACGATATATTTAAGCGGGTCGTTGTTGTAGACGATAATGTCGATCCTTTCGCCGCTGAGCTCGCTGCTTATCGACTTGATGCGCCCGCCCTGCTTGCCTACGCAGGCTCCCAGCGGCTCGACGTTGACGTCAAGGCTCGCCACGGCGATTTTCGCGCGCGTACCGGCCTCGCGGACGATGTTGCGTATCTCAACGACGCCGTCCTGTATCTCGGGGACCTCGAGCTCAAGGAGGCGGCGCAGAAGCCCAGGATGGGTGCGAGAGACGATGATGCGGGGACCGCGCGTAGTCTGGCGCACATCGAGGAGATAGAACTTCATGCGGCTGCCGGGGATGTACTTCTCGCCGATTATTCGTTCCTCCTTCGGCATGATCGCCTCCGTCTTGTCGTTCAGGCGGACGAGTATCTGTTCGCCCTCGGCCTTGAAAATCGAACCGGTGACGATATTGCCTATCTTGTCCGAGAACTGCTCGTAGACCACCTGGCGTTCGGCGTCCTTCAGCTTCTGGATGATGACCTGGCGGGCCGTCTGCGCCGCGATGCGCCCGAAATCCTCCGGCAGCACCTCGGTGCGGATGATGTCGCCGACCTCAAGGTTCTTATACCCGCGGCGCTCCACCTCCTCAAAGGTCATCTCCGCGTCGGGGTTGCTCACCTCTTCCACTATCTCGTATACCTCATAGAGGGAAAACTCGCCGTTTTCTATATCTATATAGACTTCGGTATGCTGGTTTCCTCCCTTAAACTTCTTATAGGCGGAGACCATCGCCGCCTCGAGGCTGGAGACTATCGTCTCCTCGGAGAGTCCCTTTTCCTCCTCTATCTGCCGGAGAACTCTTTTAAAATCTT
>CAKSWL010000197.1 GCA_934511335.1 uncultured Cloacibacillus sp.
GCATGGCCGAGGCAGCCCGCGCCGTGCCCCGCCGTCACTCCGTAGAGGAGCCCTGCGCGCAGATATTTTCGCGCGCGCCTCACCGCCTCTTCCAGCCCGCAGCCGGCGGCGAGCTCCGCGGCGATCGCCGCGCTCAGCGTGCAGCCGGTGCCGTGGTTTGCCGCGGTATCGATCCGTCTGTCGCTCAGCAGCGACATCTTGCCGTCCGCCAGCAGCACGTCGGTTATCGTCTCAGGCTCTCCGGCTAAGTGCCCGCCCTTGACAAGCACAGCGCCGCAGCCGAGCTTCGCGATTTTCCACGCGGCGGCCTTCATCTCCTCGACGTTCCTGATTGTCATCCCCGTCAGCTTTTCGGCCTCTGGCAGATTGGGGGTGACGATCAGCGCCAGCGGTACGATGATGCTCTTCACCGCCTCTACGGCGTCGGCGGCAAGCAGCGAGTCGCCGCTCTGGGCCACCATCACGGGGTCTACGACGATCTTTTTTATCTTCAATTCCGAAAGCCCCTCGGCGACCGCGTAAATCGTCTCGCGGCTGCCGAGCATCCCCGTCTTTACCGCGCCGAGGGGGAAGTCCTTCCCCACGGAAAGAATCTGCGCTTTGATTATCTCCGGCGGCGCGTTGTGGATCCCCGTCACGCCCAGTGAGTTCTGCACCGTAAGCGCGGTTATCGCCGTCGTGCCGAAGAGCTTGAGTGCCGCGAAAGTTTTCAAGTCCGCCTGTATTCCCGCGCCGCCGCCGGAGTCGCTCCCCGCGACGGTCATCGCGATCCCGCGATAAATCCCATGTTTCATAGCATTCTCCCTTTCAAAATAAAAACCCCGCTCTGATAAGAGCGGGGCTGATGTCGTATTCTGGGCCTCGCTTCCTACGCCGGCATTAACCGGATCAGGTCTGGGGTCGAAGTCAAAACTTCCTCTCAGCTTCTAAAGCTCCCCCGGAGTACAGTCTATTATCATACCAACGGCGAGCGCTGTCAACTTGACAAAGAGCGGGAGAGTTGATAAAACAGTCATTACATCGGGGGAGTCGAAAGACTGAGAAATCGACGTAAGTCATGACCCTTTGAACCTGACGCGGGTAATGCCGCCGCAGGGAAGATGGAGAAATCTTATCTTAATTTCTTTCATCTCCGGTGAAATTATGTCTGGAGGAAGCAAAATGAAAATACCGTTGAAAATCATTGTCGAAGGGGCTCTGTCCATCGCGCTGGCGGTGGTGCTGTCGTACTTCAAAATATTTACGATGCCGCAGGGCGGCTCCGTGAGCCTGACGCTGCTGCCGCTGCTGATATTTTCCTTCCGGAACGGCTGGCGTTACGGGATACTGGTGGGCGCGGTCACGGGGCTGCTGCGCCTCATGCTCGGCGGCTACGTGGTGCACCCGCTTCAGGCGTTGCTGGACTATCCTGTGGCGAGCGGGCTCGTCGGGCTGGCCGGCCTCTTCCCCGACAGAAAATGGCTCGGCGTGATCTGCGGCTGCTTTGCCAATTTTGCGGCGGCGGTGCTCTCCGGCGTCGTCTTCTTTTCCTCTTACGCGCCGGCGGGGACGAACGTCTGGCTCTATTCGATCATCTATAACGGCAGCAGCGTCATCCCCGAGACAGCAATCCTGACGGTGTTCGTCTGTCTGATAATGCCAAGGCTGAAAAAATTCGGATAGACAAAAAGGGGCCGCGGGATTGGAGACAACAAGACTGCCGCATTTGACGATAGAACAGGAAAACGGACCGGACACGAGCGCTGCGCTGATGGTACTAGGCGGGCGTGCGCCCGCCGCTGACTGGCTTGCGGCGCTGGCCTTTGGCGGCGAGTCGTGGGCCGTCGACAGGGGGATAGAAGCATGCCGCGCCGCGGGCATCGTCCCGCGGCGGCTCGTCGGCGACTGCGACAGCGCAGCACACGAAAGCTGGCGCTGGGCGGAGGATAAGGGCGTCCTCGTGGAGAGGTATCAGAGCGACAAAGACCTCACTGATTTTCAGCTCGCACTTGAAATATTCCGCACAAAAAATAACGATTGCGTAAAAAAAATATTTCTGACGGGCGCCTGGGGCGGCAGGTTTGACCATTTATGGAGCATCATCCTCTCTTTTTTGAACTTTTCCTCCCCACACGTTCCATTTTGTCTCGCGGACGACAGGGAGGGGCTCGTCATTATAGAGGGTCCCCAAGAGGCCTCCTTTACCTTCGATAGGACGCCGAAGGCGGTATCTCTGCTCTCTTTTTCGGACGACTGCACCGGCGTCTGCATCTCCGGCGTGCGCTGGCCGCTCAAAGAGGCCACGCTCCGCTGCGGGTTTCCCTACGCGATCAGCAACCGCCTTGACGACGGCCTTCGCGCCCGCGTGAGCTGCGAAAAGGGGCGCCTCGGCTTCTACTGGGTGTGGGATGAAGGCGGACTTTAGCCGGGATGATCGCGTCAGGTTTTTTAACGAAGACGATGAAGGGGCCGCGGCGGCGGGAGAAATTACGCCTTCGTCCTGTTAGAAGAGGCGGCGTTGTCGTGTTAAAATAGCTCAGGTAATTTTTATAGAACGAGAAGGATGTGTTTAAATGCTGGGAAACATATTTTCCGCCGCGGGGATCGCGGAACTCCTTTTGAGCCTTCCCGCCGTCCTCTGGGCGATAACCTTTCACGAATACTGTCACGGCATAGCTGCCAAGATGCTCGGCGACACCACGGCGGAGCGCGCCGGCCGCCTTTCGCTGAATCCCTTTGACCACCTTGATCCGATGGGCGCGCTCTGCCTGCTGCTCTTCCGCTTCGGCTGGGCGAAGCCGGTGCCGATAGACACGCGTTTCTTCAAGCACCCCAAGCGCGACATAATCATCGTGAGCCTCGCGGGCGTCGCGGGCAACATACTTACGGCCTTCGTCTGCGCGCAGCTCGTGCACTTTGTGCCTGGGCTCTTCACCGGCAACTGGGCCGCGCAGCAGTTTATCCTGCTGATGATATACATCAACCTCGGGCTGGCGGCCTTCAACCTTATCCCGATCCCGCCGCTCGACGGCTCGCGCATCCTCTACGTGCTGCTGCCATACCAATGGATGAAATATTACTACTGGCTTGAGCACTACGGCATGTTCATCATCGTGGGGCTGCTCGTGCTGGGGATACTCCCCTATATCATGCGCCCGATCATGGCCCTGCTTCTCAGCATCTTGCTCATATAGGCGGTATTGGGAGAACATGAAAAAAATACTCATTACGAACGACGACGGGATCTTCGCCGAAGGCATCCAGACGCTGGCGGGCGCTTTTCACGCGGCGGGATATGAAGTGCTGGCGGTGGCTCCAGACCGGGAGCGCAGCGCCTCGGGCCATTCGATGACGATGGACCGTCCGCTGCACATCAAAAAAATCGAGAACAAGATGCTCGCGAACGGCTTCACCGCCTATTCATGCGACGGCACGCCCACCGACTGCGTGATCATGGGGATAGACGTGCTCCATTTTGTGCCGGACCTCGTCCTCTCCGGCATAAACTGCGGGCCGAACCTCGGTGACGACCTTACCTATTCCGGCACGGCCTGCGCCGCGATGGAGGGGCTCATCTTCGGTTACCCTTCGGTCGCCGTTTCGCTCGTCTGCGGCTCGCAATCGCCGGAAAAGCACTTTGATACCGCCGCCGCCGCCGCGCTGCAGACGGCGCGCTGGTTCGCCGGCCATCCGATAGAGGGAGAGGTCATGTACAACATCAACGTCCCCAACGAAAGACCGGAAGAGATTGCCGGCGTGCGCCTCACGCGCAAAGGCAAGCGCCGTTATCACGATAAGATCACGGTCGTCAAGACTCCCTTCGGCGGCGAAGCCTACTGGGTGGGCGGCAGCATCCGCGACGAAATGCACGAAGATACCGACGTCTGGGCCGTCGCGCACAAATATATCTCCATCACCCCCGTACATCTGGAGATGACTGCCTTTGACTCATACCGCGCCGCCAAAGAGACGCCGATGGAGGCGGAGATCTACGGCGGAATGAAGACAAAATAGTGAACCGGCAAGACTTGCAAGTTTATTTTTAAATTTTTAAGTCAACCGGTTGACAAATAAAGTTCGCGTGATAGAATACCACACAAGTTTTCAAGACCACCGTGAAAGGAGGGGCGTTATTGTGAAACTGCATGCCGCCGAGCGAGACAGAAATATACGACGAATTGATTCCTTGCCGCATACAATATGCGATGACGGGGATATGAATTCGATTACTCGGCGACAGAGATAAAGCGTCATAGGCTGAAAGCGCTTTTCGCAAAAAGGATCACAATTCCGCACCCCAGAGCATAAGACGACGAAGTGGACAATTATGTCAACGAGGGTGGTACCGCGGGTAATTTGCTCGTCCCTCTTCCGTAAGGAAGAGGGACGAGCTTTTTTTAATCAACCGATAAAAAATTAGGAGGAGTTTCACATGATGGCACCAGAGAAAAAAGGTAAAGTTGTATTGGCTTACAGCGGCGGACTTGACACATCGGTGGCGATCCCCTGGCTTCACGACCAGGGTTATGAGGTCGTCACGCTCACGATGCACGTCGGCCAGCAGGCCGACGACCTTGACGACATCAAGGCGAAGGCTTACGCCGCCGGCGCGTCGAAGGCTTACGTCGTCGATCTCCGCGAG
>CAKSWL010000198.1 GCA_934511335.1 uncultured Cloacibacillus sp.
GCATAATACAGGCACGCCTGTTCTGGAGGCTTCGGACACAGCTTCCAGAGGGTCGCTGAAGCTGCCCGCCACCGGAAGAGACTCCGCCGTCGCCATCCGCGCCATCTCCGCGGCGCCAAGCGAACGTTCGTTTCCAGGCACCTCGGTGCAGTATAGCGCGACGTCCAGTCCCCGTAAAAAGGCAAGGGCGCTGGCAATCTCCTTGTCCTTCATCATCGCGATAACTATATGGACCCGGCTATTGCCCATGAGGCATCTCAGCGTCTCGGCAACGCGCCTCATCGCGTGAGAGTTGTGCCCGCCGTCAACGATCAGCGGCGGTTCTTCGGAGATGATCTCCATGCGCCCTGGCCACGCCGTTGCCGCGAGGCCCGCCCTTATGCTCTCCGGCGTTATCTTGCGGAAGCCGTCCCGCAGCAGACGCGCGGCGGCTACGACAAGGGCCGCGTTGTCCGCCTGAAAGGTGCCGACGAGCGGCGTGTGGTATCTATCTTCGCCGCCCTCTTTATCCGCCAGGGTAAAATCTGTGCCGGAAAATGAATATGCGGCATCTCTGACCCGATATGCTGCGGAGAAGATATGAGGAGAGGCTCCATGCCGCTGCGCATCGGCGATAAACCGCGCGTCAAGCGCCGCGTCCCCGGCAAATAACGCGGGCACCCCCGGGCGCATGATCGCAAATTTCTCGGCGGCGACCTTTTCAAGCGTCTCCCCGAGGTATTCCGTGTGGTCCAGGCCGATCGGCACGATCAGACTGAGCCTGACGTCGCCCAAAATGTTGGAGGCGTCGAGCCTGCCGCCCATGCCGGCCTCAAAAACCGCGATCTCGGGGCGTTCTTCGGCGAGAATCATGATCGCCGCCGCCGTTATCAGCTCAAAGTAGGTCGGAAGATTGCCGTTAAAAAAAGGAACCACTTTTATTATCCCGTCAAGCTCGCCTATGGCGGCAAGCCACTTCCCAGCGGGGACTCTTTGATCGTCGATCACCAGCCGTTCGGAAAAGTCGACAAGATGAGGGCTGGTATACAGGGCAGTTTTATAAGCCGATTTGCGGAGGATCGAATAGAGGCCGGCCGCCGTCGACCCTTTGCCGTTAGTACCCGCGACGTGAACAGCGGGAAATTTATCCTGCGGCATCCCCGCCTCCCAGAGAAGGCGCGAGAGACGGGCAAGCCCCGGACGAATGCCCGGGCTTGCCATCTCCTGTAATTTTCTTTCTGCCTCTGAAAACGCTTCTTTTCCGTTCATTTAAATCAGTCTGTCAAACTGGCGAGGTTTTCCTTCATGCGCAGAGCCTTCGTCTCGTTGTCGGCCAGATTGGCCTTCTCTTTCTCAATGACCTCTGCGGGCGCTCTTTCCACGAACTGTTTGTTCGCAAGCTTCACCCTGCTCTTTTCGATATCCTTTTCGAGCTTAGCAATGTCATTTTCCAGACGCTGTATTTCTTTATCGACGTCAAGCAGGGCACCGACCGGCAGGTACACCTGAACGTCGTCAAGCACAGAGGCGAGGCTTCTTTCGGGCTTCACCGCGCCTTCTTTGGTAAAGGTGATTTTCTCCACCTTCGTCAGGAGCTGTATCTGTTTTTCGCATTCCTTGAGCAGCGCAAGTTTGTCCTCGCAGTGAACGGCGAGCGTCACGCCGGGGATCATCTGCTGCGGCGCGATGCGGGCTTCGGCGCGAAGGTTGCGCACCGCGCGGACGACATCCTGTATGAAGTCCATCTCGGAGAGCACTTTCTCGTCGACGGCGACGCGCGGCGCGGGCCAGCTGCTGCGTTCGACAAGGTCGGTACCGAAGGGGAAGGCATGCCAGAGCTCTTCCGTGACGAAGGGAATGATCGGGTGGAGCAGCTTGAGCACGTCCTCGAAGACGGCGAGCAAAACCGCCTGCGTCGTGCGGCGGCGGCCCTCTCCCTCGTCACCGCGCAGAGCGGGCTTTGAGAGCTCAAGATACCAGTCGCAGAGCTCTCCCCAGGTGAAGTCGTACATGAGGCGCGCCGCCTCGCCGAAGAAGTAGCCGTCCAACAGCCGCGTCATCTCCGCCGACACCTGTGAGATCCGGTTGAGTATCCATTTGTCGTGAAGCTGGAGCTGGCCGTCGTCTATCTTCCGGCCTGCCGCGGCGTCTTCCAGATTCATGAGCGCGAAACGGCTCGCGTTCCAGAGCTTGTTCATGAAGAGACGATATGTCGATATGCGGTCGGTCGAAAGGAAGATGTCGCGTCCCTGGACCGTTAGCGCCGCAAGCGTAAGGCGCAGCGCGTCCGCGCCGTAATCCTTCACGATCGTCAGCGGGTCGATGACGTTGCCGCGCGATTTGCTCATCTTCTGCCCTTTTTCGTCGCGCACAAGGGCGTGAATATATACGTCATGGAAGGGGACTTCGCCCTTCATGCCCTCAAGCCCGAACATGATCATCCTCGCGACCCAGAAGAAGATGATGTCAAAGCCGGTCACGAGCACGGAAGTCGGGTAGAATTTTTTCAGGGTTTCGGTCTCGTCGGGCCAGCCCATCGTCGAGAAGGGCCAGAGACCGCTGGAGAACCAGGTGTCTAGTACGTCCTCATCCTGCCGAAGGTTGACATTTCCGCACTTCGGACACTTGTGCGGCGCCCTCTCTTCGACGATCACCTCGCCGCATTCGTCGCAGTACCATGCGGGAATGCGGTGCCCCCACCAGAGCTGGCGCGAGATGCACCAATCGCGGATGTTATCCATCCACTGATAGTAGACGTTCGTCCACTGGTCGGGGACGAACCTTATATTCCCAGCCTGCACCGAGGCGACGCCGGCGTCCGCGAGCGGGCGCGTGCGTACAAACCATTGCTCCGAGAGGTAGGGTTCAATGACGGTGCGGCAGCGGTAACAATGTCCTACCGAATGCTTGAGGTCGGTGACTGAGAGCAGCACGCCCTCCTTTTCAAGGTCGGCGACGACCGCGCCGCGCGCCTCAAAACGGTCCATGCCCTGATACTTGCCGGCGTTTTCGTTCATCACGCCCTTATCGTCGATGACCTGTATCTGCTCCAGACTGTGACGCTGTCCGACAAGGAAGTCGTTGGGATCGTGCGCCGGCGTGATCTTGACACAGCCGGTCCCGAATTCGGGATCGACCATGTTGTCCTCGATGACGGGAATGACACGGCCCACGAGCGGCACGACGACCTTTTTGCCGACGAGATGACGGTTCTTTTCGTCGCGCGGATGTATTGCGATGGCGCTGTCGCCGAGGATAGTTTCAGGACGCGTCGTCATGACGATGACGCCGCCCTCTTCGCCGTCGGCGAACTTGTACGAGACCTCGTAGAACTTGCCGTCCGTCTCCTCGTGCTCGACTTCGAGATCAGAGAGGGCCGTCAGGCACCGCGGGCACCAGTTGATAAGATATTTTCCGCGATAAATGAGTCCTTTTTTATAAAGCTCCACGAATATTTTGCGCACCGCGCGAGAGAGCCCATCGTCCATCGTGAAGCGCTCGCGGTCCCAGTCGCAGGAGGCGCCGAGCTTTTTAAGCTGGTTTATGATCGTGCTGCCGTACTGCTCTTTCCACTCCCAGACCTTCTTGACAAAGTCGTCGCGTCCAAGATCATGGCGGGAGACGCCCTCTTTCGCCAGCGAACGCTCGACGACGTTCTGTGTGGCGATACCGGCGTGATCCGTTCCAGGCAGCCAAAGCACCTCGTAGCCCTGCATCCTCTTCGTGCGGCATAGTATGTCCTGCAATGTGTTGTCGAGCGCGTGGCCGACGTGGAGCGAGCCTGTCACGTTGGGCGGCGGGATGACGATTGAAAAAGGCGGTTTCGGTGACGACGGGTCTGCTTTAAAAAGCCCCTCCGCTATCCATTCCGCATACCACTTGTCCTCGATAGGCGACGGATCATAGCTCTTGCCTAACTGCATCTTCTCGGAATCCATTTTCCGTTTTCCTCCTAAATGGACCGGCCTGGTGGCGCGGTCCTAATCTATTCCCATCCTGTCAGCCCGGCCGTTCCGGCACCTTGGGTATGGGAGCCGCCGCTTGGCTGTCGCGTCCGGGCGGAGGATTGTCCTTAACGTTCTGCCAGCTGTTTACTGCTTTGCCTCCTGCGCGTCGAGTTTGATCATTTCTGAGAGGACCTCTTCAATGCCGTCCCGCAGCTTCGCCATCTCGCCGTCGTTGACGCCGCAAGTTATGAAGGGCGGTAAGACGGAATCAATTCCGCCGCGCATTATCGTATTATACTGCCCTTTTCGTTTTCCGGGGGAGATTTTGTCGCCCTTTGTAAAGACCACGATACGCGGCATCTCCATCCGGTCAAGCCATGCGGTAAGCTCATTGTCGTTCGCGAGCGGCCCATGGCGGAAGTCGATGAGGTGGACGACATACGATATCGGCCGATCCTGGCTGAAATAATCGTCTATCAGCTTCCACCAGCTCCTGCGTTCATCCAGCCCGCGCGCCGCGTAACCATAACCCGGAAGGTCGACGAGCGAGAATTTATGCGGCTTGGCATCGACGTTGTAAAAGTTGATGCTGCGCGTCTTGCCCGGCTTTGAGCTGACCTTGGCGATCCTACGGCCCAGCAGCGCGTTGATCAGCGT
>CAKSWL010000199.1 GCA_934511335.1 uncultured Cloacibacillus sp.
TAACCGCGGAGGGCGTCTTTGCGAAATGTAAAATAGAGCACATCGAACAGTCGATGGAGGACGTCTTCGTCTACCTTGTCAAGTCTCACGCGGGCGACGACCTGGGCGACGGGCGCATCTCCGGGATTGGGAATATCACCACTGCCACTTCACAAACGGTAAGCGTGAAAAAAGAGGGGACAAAATGAACTGGGAACGAATGCACGCACTGATAGTAAAAGAATTCATACAGCTCATGCGCGACCGCATCACGCTGGCGATGGTCGTCTTCATGCCGCTGGCACAGCTGCTCATCTTCGGCTTCGCCATCAACACCGACATCAAGCACCTGCCCACCGTCATCTTCGACCAGTCGCGCACGCAGGAGAGCCGCTCGATGGTAAACAGCCTCACCTCGAGCAACTACTTCGACGTGGTGAGATACGCCGGCAGCATCAAAGAGGTGGACGAAACGGTCGAATCTGGCCGCGCGAAGGTGGGCATCGTCTTTCCCCCTGATTACGCGAGCCGCATAAAAGGCGGCCGCCAGACCTCGGTGCAGGTGATCATCGACGCCACCGACAATCTCAGCGCCTCCTCGGCGCTCGCCGCGGCGCAGACCGTCGGCATGCTCAAATCGCAGGAGATATTGGCGGAAAAGTTCTCGCGCCTCGGCGTCAAGATACCGGGGCAGGCGGTCGACATGCGAATCCGGCTCTGGTACAACCCCGACTTCATCACCTCGTGGTATATCGTGCCCGGCATCATGGGCATGCTGCTTACGATAACCCTCATCTCGATGATGTCGATGGCGATCGTCCGCGAGAGCGAGCAGGGGACGCTGGAACAACTGCTCGTGACGCCGATGAAGATTTGGGAGCTGCTGTTTTCCAAGATAATCCCCTACATCGTCGTCGGCTACGTGCAGGTATTCATCTCCATCGTGGTCGGCATCTTCGTCTTCAACATGCCCTTCCTCGGGAGTATCACCCTCTTCTACTTCCTCACCTTCTTCTACGTGGTGGCGAGCCTCTCGCTGGGGATCATGATCTCCTGTTTCGCGCAGAACCAGACGCAGGCGCTGCAGATGTCGGTGTTTATCATCCTGCCGAGCGTGCTTCTTTCGGGCTTCGTCTTCCCGCTTGAATCGATGCCTCTCGGTTTCCGCTACCTTGGCGAGTGTCTGCCGATAACATATTACATCAGCCTCTCGCGCCAGATAATCCTCAAGGGCGGCGGCCTCAAATACGTCTGGCAGGATACGCTGGCGCTCATCGCCTACATCACGGTGATGTTCACGGCCTCGATCCTGATGTTTAAAAAGCGCTTCGTCCCATAGGGTGCGGCGGAGGCCTCACGCAAGCGGGACAGGCGTTGGAGTTTTCGCGATGATCCTTTTAAATTTCTGGAGGCAAAAGCAGGGGAAAGGTCGGATAAAATGCTTATCAAAAAAATAATTCTGGCATTTCTGATAATCTCGCTCGCGGCGGCAGCCGGCGCGCCTCTGTCGGCGGACGAAGCGCCGGGCGCCGCCGCTGACGACGACACGCTTGCGGAGCTGCTGATAAAGGCTGCGGCCCATAACCCGCAGATCGCGGCGGCGCGGCAGCGGACGGCGGGCGTCGAGGCGCAGGTCGCACAGGCGCGGGCGAAGATGGGGCCCAAAGCCTCGGCGGGCATGGGGGCGCTCTGGCAGCGCGACGGGATCTCTACGAACGTCGATGTGCTTGGCCGCCCGCTGAATGTGCCGATTTTGGGCTCGCATACCTATGCGGCCGCCGTCGGGCTGACGCAGGTCATTTATGCCGGAGGTTCTCTTACGGCGCAGAAACAGGCCGCGCAGCTTGCGCGCGACGCCGCGGAGGCGCAGGAAAGACGTACGGAGCAGGGCGTGGCCAACGCCGTGCGCCGCGCCTATTACGCGCTGCGCTGCGCGCAGGCCAAAGAGCTGGTGGCGCAAGAGGCGGTCTCGCTCTCTAAAAACCATATGGCGCAGGCCGAAAGGCTCTTTCAGGCCGGCGTAGTGGCGAAGAACGACGTGCTGCGCAGCAAGGTCGCGGTCGCCTCGGCGGAGCTTGACCTTATCAGAGCCCAGAACGGCAGCGCCGTCGCGCTTACGGCCCTGCGCCGCGCCGTGGGGGCGGAGCTGCCCGGCGATCTGTCCGAGAGGCGCCCGCTGAATAAAATACTTCCCGAGACGGCGGTCCAGCCGCCGCGCGGCCTCTTGGAAACCGCCGTGGAGGCCGCTTTCGACAGGCGCGAAGAGCTGAAGGTCTATTCGCTGCTCAGCCGGCAGGCGGAAAAGCTTGCGCGCGCCGCGCAGGGGCAGCTGCTGCCGCAGATACTCGGCGCGGTCGGCTATGTGGCCGCCGACGATAAATTTTTCCCCAGCGAGCAGAGCGAACCGATGGCGGCCATCGGCCTCTACTGGAACTTCTACGACGGCGGAGAGATGCGCGCCAAGACCGCCGAAGCCAGGGCGAAGGCGAAAGAGCTGCTCTATCAGCTCGACGATATGAAAAACGCCATCCGCATGGAGGTGACGCGGGCGGGGCTTGATCTGCGGTCGGCTGAAAGCCGCCTCGCCGTCGCCGTGCGGCAGGTCGGCGAGGCCCGCGAGGATTACCGGATCGCCCAGCGCCGCTATGTGGAGAGCGTCGGCACCAATCTTGACACGCTTGACGCGCGCCTGGCGCTGACGAACAGCATGACGGAGCTCGCCACGGCGATGTACGACATCAAGACGGCGGAGGCCGACCTGCGCTACGCGCTCGGAGAATAAAGGGGCGGGGGATAAAAGGAAAACGACGGTAAAAGATTTTGCTGCTTCGCCGTCGTCGTCCGTTATGTTCCGCGAGGCGCCGTTAACCTGCCGTTTCGTCTGACTTGACGGCGCGGGCGGACTGCTTTTTTATCGCGGGGATGGCCTCCACGGAGACGACGCCGGCGAGGATGAGCGCGGAGGCGATAAAGATGCGCCAGGTCATCGGTTCGCCGATGAAGAGGACGCCGATGACGCTGCCGAAGATGCCCGAGGTTGAAAGAAGTATTGCGACGTGCGTCGAGGTGGTGTATTTCTGCGCGGCGGTTTGGAGGACGAGTGTCAGCGCGAAGCCGACGGTGCCCGCGTAAATCACCGCCGCCCATGTCGCGCCGCTGAGGCGCGCCGGTATCGGCTCGAAGAGGAGAGCCGCGGCGAGGGCGAGGATCATGCCGCCGCAGGCCTGCCAGCAGGCGAGGCCGCAGGGGTCGGCGCCGGCGACGAATCGCTGCACGAGCAGAATGTAGGCGGTGACGAAAAGCATCGCTCCGGCGGAGAGCAGGTCGCCGGTATTTACCGAAAAGCCGCCGTCAAGGACGAGTCCCGCCATGCCCGCGGTGCAGAGGGCGACGGACGCGACGACGTGCCAGCCCGGAAACTTTTTCGTCAGCAGCCATACGGAGAGCGGCACGAAGACGACGGACATGGAGATGATGAAGGACTGGTTGCCCGCAGTGGTATATAACAGGCCCACCGCCCCTGCGAGGTAAGCGCAGGTGAACACCATGCCGGTGAAGGTTCCCGCGGCTCGTGCGCGGCGGTCCATCGCCATCGCCCTTTTGCCGAAGATGAGCATGACGGCGCCCCAGGCGATGATGAAGCGCAGCGCGCAGAACCAGAAGGGGGTTATCCCCGCCAGCGCGTCGCGGATGACGACGTTTGTCGCGCCCCATATCAGGGCGACGAGGAGGACGGCGAGATCGCCGATTATCATTTGCCTTCGTTTCACATCCATTGACAGACCTCTTCCCTTGCAGCGTGATTTAAACCGGGCAGCCGCTGATCCGATGCGCAATTTGCGTCACAGGCGGGCCCCGGCCGCCGTGCAAGGCATATCGATATAGGCCCTGCGCTTCGCTTTTAAGCTGCCCCTCCAGCGCCCGGTGCATCTGATTAGACAAATCAGCCGATTCGCACGAAATCAGAGATATCGGCCCTCCGTCCGTAATCAGCGGGAGGCGCGTTGGTCATTATTCCGGCTGATTTTCAATTAATCAGCGTTTCCCTGGGCTATTTTATACCATATATAACGGGAAACGATTGTGCGGAAATGAGAAAAATGCCTCGCGTGAATCTCATCGCGCTGCGCCCTTGGAGATTTACAGACTCCAACAGAAGAAGCTATAATAACTTAATATCTTTTGCATTATGCAAAAAAATAGTATGCGGGAAGATAGGCGTGAGGTCCGCGCGGACCGGAGATACTTACTCTGGTTTTCAGCTCGCCTTGAAAAGGGGAGATAACGTCAATGCTTAAAAGATACGCGGCTAAAGACCTTTATAATGTTCTGGCAATACCGTTGTCTATCGCGCTGGCCGCCTTTATAAGCATGCTGCTATTCAGCGTCAGCATAACGCGGCAGACGGAGGAGAGCACCTTCTCCACGCTGATGGAATCCGCCCAGCAGCAGGTGACGCTCTTCAACGTATCGATCGAAGGACAGATCAAGATGCTGGAGACCCTCGCGGACAGCATCGGCACCAGCTTTGACTCCGCCGGCGATCTGCGGGCGTTTATCCCGCGTATGGAGATGATGAAGTATTCCTCAAACTTCACCAC
>CAKSWL010000200.1 GCA_934511335.1 uncultured Cloacibacillus sp.
CCTTCCGCCAGAGCCGAAGGCCTCTTCAGCAGAAGTTTAACCGCCGTGAAAAAAGCGGCTATTGGGCCGTCTTCCGCAATTTCGATCATCCTGTTGGAAAAAGCTTCATTTTTCCCCCAGGATGATTCGGCGCGCATATTCCAGAAAAATCGCCGCTGCGGGCGAAAGTTCGTGCTGCGGATGGACGCCCATTACCACCACCCGGGAAAAGGCCGGTGATATCTCCTTAACAACGATCCCTTCGCTGTGCCTCTTGAGCATCGTCTCCGCAAGCACGCTGACGCCTAGTCCGCTGGCCACCAGTGCGATAGTCGCGTAGGCGCTGGCTGAGGATACCTTTATCTTGGGAAAATGATGATATTTGCTTTTATACGCTTCGACGACGCTATATGAATCGCTGTCATAGCCGCACAGCGAGAGAATAAAGGGATTGTCGCCGAAGGCGGAGAGCGGAAATGTTTCTCGCTCCGCCAGGGGGTGGTCTTTGGGCATCAGCGCCAGCATGGCCTCCTCTGTCAGCTGGATGACACGAAAATCCTGTCCTTTACGCGCACTGAGAAAACCGATATCGACATCTTTATCTTTGATCCACTGTTCGATATCCGAAGTTCCGCCCTCGATGACCTCCACATCTATCTCGGGATAGTCCCTGCTGAAGGCGCCGATAATACTGGGCAGCCAGTATTCCGCAACGCTCAGATAGCAGCCTAGGCGTACCGAACCGGTATTCGCCCCTCTTATCTCCGCGGATACCTGTTCAAAGAGTTCGTGCCAGTTTGCTATCTCACGCATTACCGGCAGGAGTTTCAGCCCTTCGGGGGTGAGCCTGACCCCCTTCTTTTCACGAAATAGCAGCGGGAAGCCGCACTCTTCCTCGACCTTTTTTATCATAAAGCTCACACCGGCCTGCGTATAACCCAGCGTCCGCGCCGTTTTCGTGATATTCCCATTCTTCGCGATCTCCAGCAAAACACGGCAAGTTACCGCCACCATATGTCACCCTCCTTTATTAATAACCGTTATTTATGATTGCAATAATAAATCCTTGTTTTACACACGTTTATAAATGATTTATCCTTATCATAAAGAAACAAAAACTAAAAACTTTTATGGAGGTCTCGGTTATGGAATCGATCATAAAAAATATATTTCAGACCATACTTCTCATCGGCGCGGCTTACTCTGTAGGGTTGGTGGTTTTCCTATCGTTGAGAAGGTTCTGTCCTCCAGTTAAAGAAAACTCCATTATCAACCTGAATGAAGAACACAAAAAGGCCGCTTAGGTCGTTCGCAGCCAAGTCACACGCCATATCTATCTAAAACATCCCCCCAGACCCGAAAGCGGTTTCGCTTTCGGGCCTGGCTTAGTAATTAGAGCCGGACAGCGCGTCAAGTACAAACCCACACCCCGCTCGACGCCCAATTGGATATCTGTAGCCTTTGAGCCACAAATAGAGCAACGGGAAATGCCGCAATGCTGCTTCCCCTAGTTGATCGCACAATTCTATATAAATTCCGATACGACGATCTTCTTTTTCAAGCAGCGCCCCTTCCATAAAGTTCACGTTGTATGCTAAGCAATATTTTTAAAAGAAACATTAAAGCATAATGATATTGAAACACAAGATAGATTTTTTCTTTATGATAACATGAAAGATCAAATGATACACTTTTTATTCACGACGCATCACACCCCTCCGGTTTGCAAAGGGGCGTGGGCGTTTTATATTGTGAACAAAGCACGCTTCTGGGCCGATTTCGCAGTATTTGTCTCTGCGGGGTTTTATCTGGCCTGCGAGCGGAACTATAGTGTGGTACTCAGCGTTGCTGCTTGCTATGAACGACCTTGCCGCGTCGATCTCCGACGGTTCGATGAGAAGGGACATACCGTATGAGAGCTTTGCCTGAACGACTTGCGGGGCGGGGACGATGCGGTTCAGCCGCGTTTCGCACAGCGCCGTCGCCTGTTCATAATTAGCGAATAATCGGATGAAAGTACCTGCAGCGGTTTTCGCCTCTTTCGCTTCGCTGACGGCGAGCTTCAGCGTCTTTGCGGCGTGAAGCCGCCTCTTTGCCGCTATCAGGCGCAGGATCGCCGGCTGAGCAGATATTTCTCCGCGCCAAAGGCCGTCAAGCGTCACCGGCTTTCCGTTGAAAATGTATCCCGTGCAGAAGCCGCTCCCGCAGCCCAGGACGGATACGCCTTGACGGGTACACTCCAGCTTCCGGACACTTGGTAAAATTCCTCCCGCCATATTCGCCGGAACTGAACCCGATAGAGCACTTCCGGTCTGTCCTAAAGAAGAGCTTGCAGAGCGCCATGAGTTGCATGAAGTCGCTTGATAAGGCTATCGCCTTCTGTTTATAAGTTGATTGTGTATATCCAATAATTTGCAATATATACTTCGAAGCCAATTTATATTTATTCCAAAGGGCCCCCGGCAGTTGTTCCCGGGGGCCCCTTCTTCTCCCAAACGTAGCTTTCGCGGCAATATCCGCTTTTATGGCGAAAATTTTCGGCCGTTTACAGTATACGGCTGGGAACCAGCGGGTTTACCGCGACTTCCGCGCTGCCGAGTATATAGGCGAGCAGGGCGAAAGCGGCGATAAAAATCAACGTGCCGAGCAACGCCTTGCCATCAAACCTCAAGGATTGACTTTTGTAAGCCGTACTTCTTCCAATTACCGCACTTTTGTTGCTCATAAAACTTCCTCCAGTACCGTGACTATTATGTGAATTCAAGAACAAATTCACCATATTTCTAGTATAGTACTTTTTATTCGCGGTGACCGTAGAAAAATTATTTTTTACTATATAATAAAATGGACAATATTTTTATCGCTTAAAATTCATTATGTTCCACTGAGCTCCAACCGCCATGGACGGCCTTCGTTGTTTTGATGGCTAGAGCTCCGCACAAGTTTCAAAAATCATCTTCCACAGTTTTTTCTCGTCAACGGAAAGGACGATACGGGCCTTTTGCGCTCCTTGGGGAGCGCCGCCTTTGAATGCCAGCGTCTGGCCGTAAGAGAGAGAATAGTTATCGTTTACGTCGACCGGCAGGAAGACCTCTTCGGTAATTATCGCGGGATCGATGATGACGGCGGAGACGATCGTGTCCCAAATGTAGGTGACGTATTCAGGCTCCGACTTAAATTTACCGTAACGGAAATTGCGGCGCAGCATTTCGGCGAACACCGGATTTTTTATATTCCTCGCGGTCTCTGCGTATCTTTGTGCCGAAAGCTTCACCTTTTCGCAGACATCGAGCGGCACGATTATCTGTTCCTTAAAAGGGCTCCGCAGGGCTGTTTTTGCCGCCTCGGGGTCAAACCAGCAGTTGAATTCCGCGGCGGGGGTCACGTTGCCCTCCTGAAAAAAGGCCCCTCCCATATAAACCACCCGTTTTACAAGCGGGACGATCTCCGGGGCGCGGCGTACGGCCTCGGCTAAGTTGGTACAGGGTCCGATCGCCGCGATCGTCACCTCTCCCGGATATTTTTTGACCTGCTCGATGATGAAGTCGACGGCGTGCTCTTTAATCGGCGCCGACGCCGGCTCCACCTGATAGATATCTTTATAGACCGCCTGCCACGATTCAGGCCTGGCGTAGCCGCCGGCCCCCTGCCAGTCGTCGCGGCCAAAGCCGAAGAGACCGCGCTCCTTTTTCATATTGGCGACGCGCCCCCCGCGCAGCGGATGGTTCATACCCACCGCGACAGGGATCGACGACGCCATGCCGGCACCCTCCAGCTGACGCAGCGCGAAAGCCGCCCCCTCCTCGGCCCAGGTGTTGCCGATCACGACGCTGACGCCGAGCAGGCTGATCCGGGAAGATTTTGCCAGCATGAGCATCGCCATACCGTCGTCGTATAGCTCCACCATATCCGCGTCAAGCAGTACCTTTTCACGCGGAGCCTCCTCCGCGCCCGCCGCCGCGCATGACATAAATAGCAGCGCCATATAGACCAAACAAAAAAGGCCTTCGTTTTCGCCTAACATGCCACCAACCCTTTTCGATGATTTTAACGGGATGCGCAAAGGCATACCGCCACGCATATTTTACCATCAGCCTCAGGGGAAACCTATTTTCTCCACCGCGCAGGTCAAGCGCCGCAAGCCCGTTAGGAGGCACACAGGGCGGAGCACGATCGTATCGGGCTCAGCGTTTCCCTCACCCCCAAGGGAGAGGAGTTTATCGCTTCTGCCAACGAATTTCTCCGTCTGGAGGCAAGGACGCTGGCGCTGCGGCAAACGGCGGGCTCCGCCTCCGGCACGCTGCGCCTCGGCGTGCTGGAATCTCTCTTCGTCTGGAAGATCGCCGACCTCCTGCCGCAATACCACAATAAGTATCCGGGGGTGACGATCGAAATAAAGTCCGCGACCGGCGCGGCCCTCTACCGGATGCTGCGGCAAAACGAGCTTGACATCATCTATCTGCTGGACAACGTCGTCTATCACAAGGACTGCGTGCGCGCCTGCACCTCTCCAATAAGCCTGAAATTCATCGCCGACCGAAAAATGAACTGTGCCGCCGGAAAAATATCCCTCTTGCGGAGATTGCGAAAGAAC
>CAKSWL010000201.1 GCA_934511335.1 uncultured Cloacibacillus sp.
GCGGCAAGCTTCCTGATGATACCGTTATCACGTACCGAGTAGTGTATGGCGTCGATGAACAGAACAGGATATACATCGTCCAGGGGCCGGTTCTGCCATTCTTCTTATTATCGTTTGCCTATAATTGTACCCTCAAAGCGCCCTATTGGGGGGAATTATTACATAAAATTTTACGCGAGGCGCCGCCTTGCTCTTTGTTGATATTTTAACAGCCTTTGGGGCAAACTGATGCCCGCGCATAAAGAGGGCGCGAAAGCGGGGCTCTCTCCTCCCGCCTTCGCGCCGTGCCGCGCAAGCCTGTTTTTTTGCCGACACTGCGGCAAAGGCGCGGCGCGCGCTTTATTCGGCGAACGCCTGCGCCTTCTCCCTCAGATAGTCAAAGGCGAACTGCGCGTAGATTCCCGCGCCGTGATAAAGGACATCTTCGTCTACGTCAAATGTCGGGCTGTGATGCGAGCAGACTATGCCCTTTGCCTCATTGCGCACGCCGAGATAGCCGTAGACGCCGGGGGCTGCCTCAAGAAGGGCGCTGAAATCCTCCGCTCCCATCATCTTTGTAAGCGGCGTAAGCGCCTCCTCTCCCATCACCTTTGCCGCCGCACCCCGGGCTATGCGCACGAGCTGTTCGTCGTCGTTGATAAGCGGGGCGGGGCCGTTGCGATATTCGCACTTTGCAATGCAGCCGTAGCCGTGCGCCACATTTTCAACGATATCGGCTATGCGTCGTGGCATAGAGGCGCGCAGATCCCTGTTGAATGTGCGGACGGTCCCCTCCAGCTCCGCGTAGTCGGACAAAATATTTTCCTTAGTACCGCCCTTCATTATGCCCACAGAGAGGACAAACGAATCAAGAGGGTCGACCTGACGGCTGCATATTGTCTGAAGCGCCATCACAGACGCCGCCGCCGCGACGATAGCGTCGCGCCCTTGATGCGGGGCGCTGCCGTGGGCAAGCTTTCCCTCTATCCCAATCTTAAAAAGGTCGCTGCACGCCATGCGCTCGCCATATTCAAA
Source organism: uncultured Cloacibacillus sp. (assembly GCA_934511335.1). Taxonomy (GTDB): domain Bacteria; phylum Synergistota; class Synergistia; order Synergistales; family Synergistaceae; genus Cloacibacillus. The sequence goes on from CAKSWL010000201.1 coordinate 1,015, forward strand.
ATTGACCCTGCCCGCATCGACATGCGACCAGACATGCATCCCAAAGACGGCGTCGACATCGTCAAGCGCACCGCGCTCTACATATTTTCCCGCGTTCACGCCAAGCTCCTCGCCCATCTGAAAGAGCAGCCTGACAGTGCCCGCGATCTGTTCTTTGTTGTCGTTTAATATCTTAGCCGCGCCAAGCAGCATCGCGGTGTGGCAGTCATGCCCGCAGGCGTGCATCACACCCTCGTTTTGGCTGGCATATGTAAGACCTGTCGCCTCCTTGATGGGGAGCGCGTCGATATCGGCGCGCAGCATGACGACAGCGCCGCCGCGCCCGCCCTCAATCGTCCCGACGCAGCCCGTGATGTCGTCGAATCTTTGCGCCGCAATTCCCATCTCAGCCAGCTCGCCTAAGATGAACTCAGTCGTCTTTTGCTCCTTGCAGCTCTCTTCGGGGTAGGCGTGAAGATATCTGCGGCACTTGATGACATAGCCCTCAACTTCCTTCGCAAGACGCTCTATATCCATCATCTTACCCCCTAGCGCAGTGCGCCAGATAATCGGCGGCAAACTGCGCGTATTCCGCCGCGCCTATTTGCAGTATATCCTCGTTGACAACAAATTTACCGTTGTGTATCGGATAGACGCATCCCTTTTCCTCGTCGAAGCATCCTAAGAAAGCAAAGAGCGACGACGGGATATGCTCCGTAATATATGAAAAATCCTCGCTGCCCATCATCTTTGAGGCGCGGGCAAGCACATCGCCGCCGTACATCTTCACTGCGGCATTCCGCGCTATATCGTTAAGCTTTGCGTCGGCATTGCGGAGGCATGGCTCAAGCCGCCTGTAGTCTAATTTCGTTTCACAGCCGTAGGCCGCTGCGGTATCTGCCGCGACGCGGCCTATCGCGCTCTCCGCCAAACCGCGCGAGGCGGGCGAAAAGGCGCGGACAGTGCCCTCCATAACAGCCGTGCCCGCTATTATATTAAACTGCGTGCCCGCGTTCACCTTACCGACCGTTACGACCAGCGGCTCAAGCGGGTCGTTAAAGCGGCTTGCCACAGACTGCAGATTGACTATAATCGCGCTCGCGGCGGTTATCGCGTCGGATGAAAATTGCGGGGTAGAGCCGTGCGACGAGCGCCCAATAACCTCAAGCGTAAAATTGTCGCAGCTTGCCATCACGTATCCGTCCAAAACGGCAATCTTGCCGCTTGGCAGCGCCGTCGACAGATGCATGCCGAATGCGGCGTCGACATCCGAAAGATATCCCCTGTCCCAATAGTAGCGGCTGCCTATAAATACCTCCTCGCCGGCCTGAAAGAGCAGCTTAACCGTGCCCGGAAGCTCCTTTTTCGCCTCCCAAAGCATCCTTGCCGCGCCAAGCAGCATCGCGGCGTGGCAGTCGTGCCCGCAGGCGTGCATCACGCCGTCGTTTTCGCTCGCATAGGAAAGACCTGTCGCCTCCTTGATGGGAAGAGCGTCAATATCGGCGCGCAAAAGAACGGTCTTGCCGGCGCTCCCGCCCTTGATAACGGCGATGCATCCCGTGTAGTCGGAAAAGGTGATGACGGGAATGCCCATCTTTTTCAGCTCGGATACAAGAAATGCCGTCGTCTTATGCTCCTCCATAGAGAGTTCGGCGCTGCGGTGAAGACAGCGGCGGGACGATACGATATAATCGTTCAGATCAGCCGCCATAGCGGCAAAGTCCATGGAAATCTCCTCCTTTGTTCTACGGTAAGAGGCGGCGTGGGAGCGTAAAGCAATCCCCCGCCGCTTCGTTTTTGAAAAAATATTTTGCGCTTTACAGGTAGATGCCGCCGCCGGGGCCAAGCGGAAGGTTCAGCGAGACCCAGATGATAACCTGAATTACCCACACAATCGTGAAGGTTATCGAAAATGGGAGCATATTGGCGACGATAGTGCCCAGGCCGACATCCTTGTCATACTTGCGGGCAAAGCCCAAAATGACGGGCATATAGGTGAAGAGAGGCGAGAGCGGGTTTGTGATTGAGTCGCCGATGCGGTAGACCACCTGAGTGATTGCCGGGTCATAGCCCATGAGCATCATCATCGGCACGAATACGGGGGCAAGTATCGCCCACTTCGCCGAAGCGGAGCCGATAAAGATATTGACGAAGCATGAGACGAAAATAAGCCCTATCATGAGCGGAATGCCGGTGAAGCCCACGTGGGCAAGCCCCTGTGCGCCCGACACGGCAAGAATCGTGCCCAGCTTTGAGACGGAGAAGAAGCTTGTGAAGATAGAGATGAAGAAGCACATGAAGATATAGTTGCCCATCTCCGAGAAACCCTTGGAGATATCCGCCCAGACATCCTTATCGTTATGGTACTTGCCGATTGCAAACCCATAGGCGATGCCGGGGACAAGCAGCCCAAGCGTTACTGTGAAGACGATGCCCTTAGTAAAGGGAGCGCCTCCTGAGGTGAGCGAGCCCTTGTCGTCCGCCAAAATCCCGGTCGCGCTTAAGAAGACGACAAGCGCGATAAAGATGAAAAAGGCAATTCCGGCCTTAGCAAGCGCCCTGTTCTGCGCAGGCGTCGTGGTTGTCCGCGAACTGTCAAAATCATATTTTTTGAGCTCGCCCGGCGCTACGGGAAAGCGCGCGACGAGCAATTTCTCGACAAGAAAAGTCCCCGCGATTGTGAGAATGATACAGGAGACGAAGAGGAAGTACCAGTTAATCGCGATTGACGCCTGATAGGCAGGGTCAATCATGCGGGCCGCGTTTTCGGTAAAGCCGTAAGCCAAGGCGTCAGAGAGCCCAAGGGCGATATTCGCGCAAAAGCCGGCGGCGACGGCCGCGTAGCCTGAGTACATGCCAAGCAGCGGGTGTCGTCCAATAGACATATAGAGGATGGCGGCAAGCGGCGGCAGGATGATAAATCCGGCGTCGCCCGCAATGTTGAGGTTAATCCCCAAAAAGATGACGACCATCGTGACGACCCAGCCCTTTGACTTGCCTAAGAAGCGCTGCATCAGCGCTACCAAAAAGCCGCTCTTTTCGGCTGCGGCGGAGCCTATGACGGCGACAAGCACCATCGTCATGGGAGCAAACCCCGCGAAGTTGCCGATGACGTTGCTCCAGAGGTACTTCAGCCCGAAAATTGAGAAGAGGTTGACGACCTCAACCTTCTCTTTGTTCGCGGGGTTCACCACGGAGACGCCGAGCGCACTGCAAAGCCATGAGACAAGCACGACGATAATAGCCAGATAAAGAAACAGTGTGATGGGGTCAGGCAGTTTGTTCCCCACCCGTTCAATCGTGTCAAGCGCCCTGTCAAGCCCGCTTTTTCTCTTTTTTTCTGCCATACATAATAGACCTCCTTTTAAAATTTTAAGTTTTGGCACTCTAAACTATTCAATAAAAAAAGACCTCCTCGAAAAGATTTTACCCGCACCGCCGCCCGGCAGCAGCAGCGCAGGGCGTGCAGTGCAGCGGCGCAGGCA
>CAKSWL010000202.1 GCA_934511335.1 uncultured Cloacibacillus sp.
CTTCGAGGGCGACCTGGCGGTCAACGACTTCAGCGGCGGGCTCGATGCGCAGGGCCGCTTCGGCTTCGACTTCATCTCCGACACCGGCGACGGCGGCAACGCCACGTTCACGGTGGCCGAAGCCGCGCTGCGCGACCGCCTCGAGACCATCGACGGGCGCGGCTTCGCGCGGCCCGATCTCGTGGTGCTGGGTGGTGACCTCGCCTACCCGGCGGCCAGCAACTACCTTACCTCGTCCGACCCGGCGGTGCTCGCGGATATCGCCAGGAGCCAAGAGCTTCGCGAAGCGCGCAAACCCCCGGAAGCCGACGCAAGAGGCGGCGATGCGCAAAGTAGTTGACAGCGCCCTTCTGCCCGCGCCCGGCAACGGCGGCGGAAGGCGTGTGGATTTTGCGCTTGCGGCCGTCTGCGTGGTGACGGAGGAGGGCGGGGGAGTCTGCGAGATAAAAAACCTCGCTGTGAAGCCGCAATATCAGCGGATGGGCTACGGCCGGAAGATGATCGAATTCATTTGCGCCAGATACGGCCGCCGCTGCCGTCGGCTGCTGGTCGGCACGGGCGAGACTCCGCTTGCGATATCTTTCTATAAAAATTGCGGTTTCCGGGAAAGCCACCGCGTAAAAAACTTTTTCATCGACAACTACGACCATCCAATATTTGAAGATGGGATACAGCTAAAAGATATGATCTATCTGGAGATGGAAATGCAATGCCCGTAAAGGCGTCCCGCGCGCCGGAGGAGCTTTAGGCTCCTGTAAAAAATCATGATCAAAGACATGGAAAAATCTTGCAAAATAACTATTAAATGTTAGAATGCTCTCGCCGTGGATATGCAGGATATTCAGACGGCAATTATCACAACGGGAGAGGCGTCAAATGTTTTTATCCAGAGGCAGAGTCATCAGCCATAACAGAGGCGGAAAGAGCAAATATACGATAAACATGTGCAGCGGCCGGATATTGCCGAAGATGCTGCTGTTTGCGGTACCGCTTATGCTTACAAGCATCCTCCAGCTGCTCTTCAACACGGCGGACATCATCGTCGTAGGGCGTTACGCGGGCGACAACTCTCTTGCGGCGGTCGGCTCCAACTCCTCCCTTATCAGCTTGATGACAAACCTCTTCATCGGCATCTCCATCGGAACTAACGTTCTAGTATCACGGTATTACGGCTCTAAAGACGAGGCGGGCATCTCCAAGACCGTCTCCACCTCCATCGTCGTGGCCCTGCTGAGCGGCGTTTTGCTGACGATCTTAGGCATCGTCTTCGCGCGCAAAGTTCTCGTCATGATGCAGACGCCGCCGGAAGTGCTTGGGCTGGCCACGCTTTACCTCGTCATCTATTTCTTCGGCATGACGCCGATGATGATCTACAACTTCGGCAGCGCGATCCTGCGCGCCGTCGGCGACACCCGCCGCCCGCTTCTTTACCTTTCCTTTGCCGGGGTGGTCAACGTCGTCCTGAATCTCTTCTTCGTCATCTATCTCCGTCTCGGCGTGGCGGGGGTCGCGATCGCGACGGTCATCGCGCAGTGCATCTCGGCGGCGCTCGTGCTGCGCTGCCTGTTTCATGAGAGCGGCGCGCTGCGCTTTACGCCGGCCGCGGCGCGCGTAGATATCGGGAGCCTCCTGAAAATGCTGCGGATAGGCGTTCCAGCCGGCCTGCAGGGGGTTCTTTTCTCCATCTCCAACGTCGTCATCCAGTCCTACATAAATTCGTTCGGCGCCGTAGTCATGGCCGGCAGCTGTGCCTCCGACAGCATCGAAATGTTCGTCTATTTTTCCGCAGAGGCATTCTATCAGGCGATCATATCGTTTACCGGCCAGAATATGGGAGCGGGCAAATTTGACAGAGTCAATAAAGTGCTGAAGACGGGGCTGATCTGCAGCGCGCTTACCGGCGGCGTGCTGGGGGCAGCCGCCACTATCTTCGGGCACACTTTGCTGGGCATATATTCCTCCAGCGAGACGGTCATCGCCGCCGGTATGGAACGGATGAGGCTGATCGCCCCGATGTACGCGATCTGCGGTTTGATGGAGGGTATGGGCGGCGTCATGCGCGGAATGGGATACTCCCTACTGCCGACGGTCGTAACGCTGCTCGGCGTCTGCGTCCTGCGACTCGCCTGGATATCGGCCCTGCTTCACATACCGGCCCTGCACAGCGTAGCGACGGTCTATGTTTCATATCCCGTCTCCTGGGCGGTAACCTTCGCCGCCCATGTCGCCTGTTTCCTTTGGGTCAGAAAGAGGGTCTTTGGAGGTCTCAGCTCAAAATAAATCGCTTTTGCGTAAAACCCCACCCCGTCTTGCGCCGCCCCGCCTTTTTCGTCCACGCGGCCGGCGCTCCGAGATGCGAAAGCGGTAAAGGCGGCCGGACTTTGCGTATTATTACCAGGCAGCCAAAAGCCGGCGGCCGTATCCCGGCGATAAAGGCAGGGACCGGCATAGCGATAGAGGGCAGGGGCGAAAATCCAAAAGAAAGATTCATTATTGCGCCATACAGGCGGGGAGCGGAGAAATGACGATAAAAAATAATGGGAGAATTTTGCGAGGGCAGTTGACAGAAAAGAGATTCCACGGTAGAATCTTTTCCTGTCAGGCCACGGACGATTAGTTCAGAGGTAGAACGCTTCCTTGACACGGAAGAGGTCAGAAGTTCAATTCTTCTATCGTCCACCATTGTAAATTCAGGGCTTTCGGCTTTCTGCCGGAGGCCTTTTTTCTATTTGTGCAAAAGAGCCTGTATGTCATAAAAGGCGGGGGAGCGTATATTACAAAAATGGACAAAATGATTATTGGGAATATGCTCAAAAAACCTTTGCCGCTAAAGACTGCTGCGAACTGGCGGAGGTCCTGCACCCACGAAATTTGGCGCTTGCCTATGGCAGCTACTATCTCGCTCTTGCCCATATCGAAGCCGGCGGGGACACTCTGCCTCACTAACTCGTCAAATCTTCTGGGGCGTATGTCATTCTCTCCGGCGAAGCCGTGATCCATATTGACGGTGAAAGTATCATCCTTGAGGCGGGAAGCCGTTTGGCCGGACGCCGAACAGTTTGTCATCAACGGCAAAGAAGAGAGGCTGAGTTCTCTCTGTATCGTCACTCCTCTTTGGAGCGCCGGCGACGAAGAAGTCTTTCGCGCCAAAGCATAAGCGGGATGTAACACTTTTCTTTGAGACTGTCCAGCGTATCTTTTGAACATATGAGGGTGATGTAGGCCAGCACCGCCGTCGAGATCGAGAGCATGTAGAGGCCAAGCCCGGCGCCGATGCCGAGGACCGCCATAAGATAGACTTCGGCGGCTGTTGTGATGCCCTTTATGTCTCCGTGCGGGCTCTTATAGATTATTCCCGCGCCCAAAAATCCAATGCCGGTCAGCATCCCCACCATGAGACGCGCCGGATCTGTCCTCACGCTGACTTCGTGCGGGTAAGCAAATGCCAGCTCCGTGAATCCGTAAGACGAGATGATCGCCACGGTGCAGGCGGCTAGGGAAATCAGTATATGGGTGCGCGCGCCTATCGGTTTATTCCGATGCTTGCGCTCTATACCGAATACGGCGCCTAAAAGAGCGGCCAGCAGCAGCCTGCATAAAATTTCAACTTCCCCCAGATACATTACATCGCTTCCTTAAAATAAAATGGGGCAGAAAAGCCAGGGGATACTTCCGGCTTTTCTGCCCATCCTTTGGCAAAAGTCGTTAATCCGAAAGATCTACCAGCTGCGCTTTGACGCCGTCGAGCGCGTTGAGCTTGCCTTCAAGCGCCTTTGAAGTCTCGTTGCAGCAGCAAAGCTGGAGCACAAGGAGCCCGGAGGGGGAGCATGTTCCTGGCGTAGACTGGTCGTGGAGCCCCAGCCTTGTCAGGATCGAGCACCCATACTCGGTAAGCACTCGCTGTACTTCAACAGCGCTTTTGTCGCGATTACAAATCCTTACGGCCATGATCTGATAACAATTCATTCTGAGTCGCTCCTTTTCAATTATATTTATCTTACAATTCCTTTGTAAGCGTCGAACCTTTGATACCTGTCCTTTTCATAATCTTCCCGTATCATTTGGTCAGGTCCGATGCCCCAGCCAGTTCTTTCATCCATATGCCAGCAATATCAAAGATATGATTTTTCGTTGCTGTTACAGTATAGCACCTTCTTTTTATTATTTCCAGGCCTGCTGCATATGGCCGGGATAATACCTGTAGGTTTACCATACCTGTGTTACACGATAAGAGAAAAAGCAGCAGACCGGACGGCGAACTGTTAAGATTAAAGCACCAACAATAATCGACAGGGGCTGCAGGTCTGCATGAAGAAGTTAACATAAGATGTCAAGTTTAGACAAGCGCTGGTTTTATATGCTCAAAAGCACGAAAGCAACAAAGGCCGCTATATGCTATAAGACCAGCAGGCAATACGTTTATCGCTGGAAATGAAAGGTACGACGGCGCCCGAATCATAA
>CAKSWL010000203.1 GCA_934511335.1 uncultured Cloacibacillus sp.
ATGTTGCAGTGCCGGTAATCAAAATGTTTCGCGTTGCCCGCGTGGACCACGTCTACGCCTAGCTGCTGGAGGCGCGTCGAGATCTCGGAGCTGACGCCCGCCTTGCCCGTTCCGTTGAGAACGGCTACAGATTCCGGCATCGACTTTATCAGGGCAAGCAGCTCCTCTTTGGTCATCTCGTCCTTTTTCACGCCGGCGGCGGGCGCCGCCTCGCCCTCTTCGGGAGAGTCTTTAGAGACGGCTCCGTCCGCGGCGCTCGTGAATTGCACCTGTTTAGCGTTTTTGCCGTTTCCCTCCGTGACGTCGCCCGAAATCAGCGCCTCGATGGGGGCCTCAAGGAAGGCGTTCGCCGCCTTGACGTCTCCTATCCAGTAACTCAGACGGTCGATCATCACCGGTTCTCCGGGGAGCATGGAGAAGAAGATCCGTTCCCGTCCGAGCTCGTTCTGCACGAAGCCCGCGAGCTGTACGGCAAGTGTCGGCGACATGTCCGTCTTGAAGATCTTCATCGCCTGCGCCGCGAGCTCAGGGAACTTGATGATCACGCGCGGGTCGTAGGCTTTTTTGATCAAAGCCTTGATGAACTGCTGCTGGCGCTGGATACGGCCGATGTCGCCAAGGGCGTCCTTACGGAAACGGACATAGTGCAGGGCAGTTTTCCCATCTAAAACCTGCGGTCCTGCCTTGATGTTGATATCCAGTTTGCCGGCCCTGTCGATGTAACGCATCCTTTTTTGGACATCTATCTCTACCCCGCCGAGCATGTCTACGAATTCAGGAAAGCTGTCGTAGTCTACGAGGACATAATAAAGGATCTGTTGCCCAAGGTATTTTTCGACCGTGGCCCGCACCAGGTCCGGGCCGCCGTAGGCGAAGGCGTGATTCAGCTTCTGGACGCCATGGTGCGGTATCAAAACGCGCGTATCGCGCGGCAGCGAGATGACGCGCATATTTTTATCGTCAATATCGATGGTGATAAATAATATCGTATCCGAACGGCGCGAGCCCTCAACGTCGTCCTCCCCCATCAAAAGGATGTTGAACCGTCCCTGTTCTTTCAGCAGGGTGGCGTAGCCCTCGTCCTCCCTCTTATTGGTCTCGTCCTCTATCACCTTGCGGATGTCATCCTGGGAGGTGTGCCACGCAAAATATAGCCGCAGTCCGGCCCCGCCGAAGAGGGCGAGCAGGCCGCAGAGTATTATCAAAATAATAGTTCTTGAACGTTTCAAAAGTACTCCTCCGTTTAGTTCTTGTACAGGGATTTTTTTCTGATGAATTGTTCCACGGCTGAGGGGACCATAAAGCGGATACTTCTGCCGGTTTTGATACGTTCCCGCAGCTCTGTGCTCGAAATCGCCAAGAGCGGTATTTCAAGGGGGATTATCCGGTTGCGCAGTTCGAGCGGCAGCTCTTCCATTCTCTTGTGCGTATAGCCGTAGCGGCTCACCGCGACAAATTTACACATTTCCATAATCTCTTCGGGGTTCTTCCAGGAGACGATGTCCATCACGGCGTCCAGCCCTGTGATGAAGTAGAACTGCACTCCGGCGTAGACTGGCATCGCGCGCAGCGTCCGCAGGGTGTCTATGGTGTAGCTGCTTCCCGCCCTGTCGATCTCCACGCGCGAGACATTGAAATAGGGGCAGCCCACCGTGGCCAGCTCCGTCATCATATAACGGTCTTCCGCGGAGGTGACCCGCTGGTCCGCCTTGTGCGGCGGTTGTCCCGTAGGAACGAATATGACCTCGGAAAGGCCAAACGCCGCGTGAGCCTCGTCAGCGGCCAGAAGATGGCCGTTATGAATCGGGTCGAAGGTCCCTCCCATGATGCCTATTCTGCGGTTTTCCTCGGTCATATCAATGCTCCTATTTATTATCATTGATCTTCGTTGTTTTTCTTGCCGTCGCCACCGGCCTCTTTCGCGGAGGCTTCCTGACTCGCAAAGAGCTCGTCTTCCCCACCCTCCGGAAGCTCTTCCGGCTCATCGTCCGGAAGTTCCTCGGGATAATAGTCGGGATAAAAATCAAAATCCCTATACCCGATACTCACTGAGTCTCCCGGACAGGCGCCGGCGGCCTCAAGCAGCTGCTCTACCTTGTATTTGCGCAGGAGCCGCGTAAAACGGGCGACGTTCTCCTCCTGGCTGAAATCATAACGTTCGGCAGCCGCCTCCAGCTGCCTGTGCATCACCCGATAGCCCCCGCCGTGCAGCGTAATTATCTGTATTTTGTTGCGCTTGCGGAGCGGCGTCTTTTCGGGGACCCTCTCCTCTAGCGCGTAGAGCCTGACGTTGCTCTGCGGGCGCGGATGGGCTTGCGCAAATTTGATTATTTCCTCGGCGAGTTCGGGAATTCCCTCCTCCGTCAGGGCGCTTGCCGCAATCAGCAGGACCCTCTTTTCTTCAAAGTAGGCGGACAGCCTGGCGGTGATTTCACGGCCGCTCTCCTCGTCTACCTCGTCGAGTTTGTTCGCTACGACAAAATACGGCCGCTTCTCAAGCGCGGGGTCATATTTTTCCATCTCTTTGCGCACGACCTCAAAGTCCTGGATTATTGTATCATAATCGCCGCTTTCGAGACTCAAAACATGGATAAGCAGCCTCGTCCGGTCCACGTGGCGCAGAAATTCTAGTCCGAGCCCCTTATTCATATGGGCTCCCTCGATAAGGCCGGGGATGTCGGCGACGACGATCCTCTCGTCGCCGGTGTTGAGCACCCCCAGATTAGGAGAGAGCGTAGTGAAGGGGTAATTGGCGATCTTCGGCTGCGCGTTGGATATCGCGGCCAGAATGCTCGACTTGCCTACGTTCGGCAGTCCCACAAGGCCGACGTCCGCGATGAGCCTCAGCTCAAGGCGCAGCGTCACCTCTTCTCCAAGTTCTCCCTGCTCGCAGAAGCGCGGGGCCTTACGCGCGGAGCTCGCGAAATACCTGTTTCCGCGTCCGCCGCGTCCGCCGCGGGCCGCCATGAAACGGTCCTGCGGCTCCACGAGGTCGGCGTATCCCTCCCCCGTCTCCGCATCGTAGATGACCGTGCCGCAGGGGACGTAAATGACCTTATCCTTTCCAGCGGGGCCGTTTCGTTCCGCCCCTTTGCCATGGCCGCCGTTCTCGCCCCTTATATGGTGCATATATTCAAGATCCGCGAGTGTCTGTAAATTGCTGGTCGCCTCGAAGATGACGCTGCCGCCGCGCCCGCCGTTGCCTCCGTCGGGGCCGCCGTTGGGCTTGAAGCGTTCGCGCAGGAAGCTCATGCAGCCGTTTCCTCCGCGTCCGGCCTTTACAGACATTCGCAGTGAATCGACAAATTTCATATTTTCACCTCATTTCTGAAATACTTGCGGCGCGTTTTACCATGCCTGACAGCCGATAGCATGGAAGCGGCGGCGCCGCAACCCAAAAAATGGGGGCCTGCTTAGCGAGGGCCCCCGAAAAATTCTGATGCCACTGATTAAATCTCTCAAAGACTGCCGGTATAATCAGTGATTTTCTGGATTCAATTAGAGTGTTTCCGGTTCGATCGTGACGTACTTACGGTTCGCCTTCGTCTGGAAGCGGACCTTTCCGGGTACCAACGCAAAAATCGTGAAGTCGCGTCCGAGGCCGGTGTGCGGGCCGGGATGGATTTTCGTGCCCCTCTGACGGACAATGATCGTGCCCGCATTTACAAAAGAACCGTCTCCGCGTTTGACGCCCAGATACTTAGGCTGACTGTCGCGACCGTTGGTTGAACTTCCCTGTCCTTTTTTATGTGCCATAACTCAATATCCCCCTTGCGTAAAAAACTAGCCGTTGATTGCTTCGATCTGGACGAGCGTATACTGCTGACGGTGTCCGCGGAATTTGCGGTAGTTCTTCTTTCTGCGGTACCTAAAGACGATGATCTTATCGTCCTTGCCGCTCTCGAGAACCTTCGCCGTCACCGTAGCACCCTCAACATAGGGAGTGCCGATCACTGCGCCTTCGTCTTTGCCAAGGAGAATGACCTTGTCGAATTCTACCTGTGTTCCGTCTTCAGCGTGAATCTTCTCCACCCTGAATTTGTCGCCCGCGGCGACTCTGTACTGCTTTCCGCCTTGCTCGATTACTGCGTACATTCTATAAATTCCTCCTCCGCTGCGTGTCGGGCAGCCAAATAGCATTTTAAAGCCCGCACCAAGCGTATTCTAAAACCTGATAATTATAGGAATAAAAGGCGCTTATGTCAAGGCTGGCATCCGGACCTTAATCTCCAAGTTCTCAAAACGTTCCTTTACAATAGTAAGACAGGAGGCTGAAAGATAGACGTTCTGCATAAGAACGTGACAAATTCTGATAAATCAGCGGAGATTGCGCCGTCAATTTATCACCGGGATATAGCAATACCAGCCGCAGACAGTTTTTATGCGGCGGGTTACGCTGCAATTAACGTTCACATCGCCTCGCCGTT
>CAKSWL010000204.1 GCA_934511335.1 uncultured Cloacibacillus sp.
ATCCCCAGGCGCTTCACCCAGACGAGGATCACGTTGACCCAGTGTTTCATCCACTGGGGGCGGATGACGCTGACGACGAGCAGGAAGGCGCAGAGGGCGATAAAAATTACGACGTAGCACACGTACCAGCGCATATATACATATTTACTGAGCATCTCGGGGTCCGCGAGCAGGGAGAATGGCACTACCAGCGCTAGCAGAAAGAGTATCTGCAGGGTGCGCACCAGCGTGATCGCCACGGATTTTCCGACACAGACGCCGTCTTTATAGAGCAGGTATATCTGGAAGGGACCGCCGCCGCTCTGCATCGGGGTGATGGCGCATCCAAAATAGTTTATCCAGACGACGGCGATGGTGGATCTAAAAGAAAGTTTTTCCCCGGCGGCGCGCGCCAGCGTCATAAATTTACAGGTGTCGAGCATCCACCCGAGGACGACAAGCCCGGCGGCGCAGAGCAGGAGCACGGCGTCCGCGTTTTTCAACATGGCGAAGGTCGAGGCGTCTATGCTCAAAAATAATACTCCCACTATCGACAGGACGACGATGATTACAAATATTGTGAAACTTTTTTGTACGGTCATGATCTGCCCTCCCCGGTAAAAAACCGCGTTTATCTTACCATACGCGGACTATTTTAACATAGGCTGTACAGCGGGAAGCGAGAAAAACTCCTCCGCGATCTGAGGAAGCCCCTCCCGCCAGGCAAGCGCGGCCGCTTTCGTCCGGTCCGTCAGGTCAAGCTTTTTCAGCAGGTGGCTGACATGGTTTTTCACGGTCTTTTCCGAGAGTATCATCCGCTGGGCGATCTCTTTGTTTGTCAGGCCGTGCGAGAGCCAGTAGAGCACTTCGCGCTCGCGCGGCGTTATTTCGTTCAGCGGGTCGTCGCAGAACTCTTCTTCGTCCGGCGACGCGGCCGAGGCGATGATGTCTTTACTGATGTAGCGTTCACCGCGCGCTACGGCCCGCAGGGCCTCCAGGAATTCCGCAACGTCGGTACCCTCGGGCATGATGCCGACGCTTGAGCTCTCGCTCGCGAGGGAAAACAGCTCGGCGGTGGTCTCTCTGACGATAAAAAGAATGTGCATGTCTTTCAGGCGGCGCTTTATCTCACGCAGCGCCTGGATCACGCCGGGGTCCGGAGACAGCTGGTGGATGACCATCACGTCTGGCTTGGCGTCAAGTATGCCGCGGATGGCCTCGGCATCAGTCTCGTCTTTCGTCTCTATCTCAAAATCCGCTTCCTGCTCAAGCACTAAGCGCAGCGCGTCGGTAAAGAGCGAGTTCGTGTCGGCGAGAATTATCCTGTTTTTTTTCATGCGGCCATCCCTTCCGTCCATTATGAGACATTCTGTGATAGGATTATAAATTATATCAATTATACCAGCCCCAAAGGAGGCATTCTCCCTGAAACAGGATTTTGAGGAACTTTATCCCTTATCAAAAAAGCTATCGCGCTTCGCAGGTGAAGCCATAAGGGATTATAACATGATACGCCCCGATGACAGCATACTTATTGGACTTTCAGGCGGAAAAGACAGCCTTTTGCTGGCGCTGGCGCTCGCGGTGCTGAAGAAACGCAGCCCGGTGCGCTTTTCGTTGCGCGCCTGCCTTATCGACCAGTCGAACGGCGCGATGGAGCCTGAACGGCTGCGGGAATATATGAATATCCTCGATATCGAGCTTGTGATTTTAAAGCATCCCACTTACCAAATCATGAGAGAGCGCGACGAACGTTCGCCCTGCAGCCTCTGCGCAAACATGCGGCGCGGCATTCTCGCAAGCCGCGCGCGTGAGCTGGGCTGCGGGGTCATCGCCCTCGGCCACCACAAGGACGACGCGGCGGAGACGGTACTGATGAATCTTTTTTACGGCGGGCGCTTCAAATGTTTTCACCCACACCTTTACATGAGCCGCACGCAGATGCGCGTCATCCGTCCATTCATCTACGTCGAGGAGCGGCAGATAAGGCTCGAGGCCGAGCGGCTCGCGCTGCCGGTAATCAGCTCCTGCTGCCCCTACGGAGATAAGTCGAAGCGCGGAGTCACGAAAGATATCTTAGCTGCGCTGGAAAAAGAGGCGCCGGAGCTTAAGAGCAATATCGTGCATGCGCTGCGGCACTTGCGCAAAAGCGAGGGCTGGCCCGCGGGAATGCTGAATGAGTGAGCGGATTTTTCGCTGCGCCGGCGTGTAAAAAACAAGAGGGCGCGCGCCCTCTTGTTTATGCAAGCGTCAAATCGCCATTACCTATACCGGATACGACGAGAGGGCTGAACTCATCCCCATAATCCATTAACCGGTTTATGTCAATATCAGTTCGCAAAAATCATCGAGAACAGGGCGGCTTTCCAATAGCTGCGCTACAAAGCTTTCCCGTGGAGATTTCCATCCAATTTAAAATTAATGACGGCTATACTCCTTTTGTGATAAAATATACTTTGCACAAAATTTGGCGGTGTTTGAAAGTGAGGCACGCGGCATGGAGATTTATCGGGATCCGGAAAAGATAACGCGCTTCCTGGTAAGCTGGATAAAAGAAAAATTCGGCACCGCCGGAGCGCGGGGCGCGGTGCTCGGCATCAGCGGGGGAATAGATTCCGCGGTGCTCGCGGCGCTTCTCGCAAAGGCGCTGGGGCCGGATAAGGTGATCGGCGTGATAATGCCCTGCCACAGTATGCAGATGGACGAGGACTATGCGCGTCTGCTTGCTAAAGCGATAAATATCAGGACGATGAAGGTCGATCTCTCATCATCCTACGATACGCTCAAGAAAGAGATCGAAAATACACTTCCCGGATTAGGCGGACTTTCCGCCGCCAACATCAAACCAAGACTCCGCATGACGACGCTTTACGCAATAGCCCAGCAGCACGGATACCTTGTCTGCGGCGGAAGCAACAAAGACGAGATAACCTTCGGATATTTCACCAAATACGGCGATTCCGGCGTCGACTTGATGCCGATAGCGGATCTTCTCAAGGGCGAGGTCCGGGCCGTCGCGGAGCGCCTCGGCGTGCCGCGGGAGATTATCGACCGTCCGCCGACGGCGGCTCTCTGGGAGGGCCAGACGGACGAAGCGGAGATGGGGCTCACCTATGAAGAACTGGACCGCTGCATTGCGACCGGCTATGGTTCGGCGGAAACAAAGGCGAAAATAGAAAGGGCAATCAGAAGATCGGCGCATAAAACCGCTTTTCCACCAATGGCGAAACTGCCCGACGTTCTTTGATTAAAAATTTCAAATAAAACTATGAGGTGATTTTCTTGTCAGGACATTCACATTGGGCTGGTATCAAACACAGGAAGGCGGCGCAGGACGCCAAAAAGGGCGTGGCTTTTCAGAAGCTGGTGAAGGACATTATCGCGGCGGCCAAAGAGGGCGGCGGAGATCCAAACAATAACTTCCGCCTTAAGGTCGCGATAGAGCGCGCAAAGGCCGGCAATGTCCCCATCGACAATATAGAGCGCGGGATCAAACGCGGCATGGGTGAGCTCGGCGGCCCGATGGAAGAGGTATACTACGAGGGATACGGCCCCAATGGCGTCGCCGTGATGGTGCAGGCGATGACGGACAACAGAAACCGCACGGCCCCCGATATGCGCTCGCTCTTCTCGAAGAGCGGCGGAACGATCGGTGAAAAGGGCTGCGTAGCCTGGAACTTCGACCGCAAGGGTGTGGTAGAGGTACTCGGCGAAGGGATCGACGAGGACGAGCTGATGATGGCGGCCCTCGAAGCCGGCGCCGACGATTTGGAGGCGGAGGAGGAGGGCTTCGAAGTCTACTGCGACCCGAACGTGCTCTCCCAGGTGGCCCAGGAGCTGCGCAAGGCGGGTTATAACGTCGGGACGATCGAGGTCCAGATGGTGCCGAAAAATACGGTGGCGATCAACGGCAAGTCCGACGCCGCGAAGATGCTCGCGATGATCGAGCGCTTCGAAGAACACGACGACGTGCAGGCCGTCTACGCGAACTTCGACATCCCCGACGAGATTTTAGCGGAACTTGATTAACCTAAGGGCAAACGGCGCCGTCAGGGCGCTCGGTATTGACCCCGGGCTCGGGACTCTGGGCTACGGGGTCGTTTCGCAATTTGGGAGCTCGCTGATCTGTGAGACCTACGGCGTCATCAAAACGCCGGCAAAGCTTTCGCTTGCGCAGCGCCTCTCTTGTCTGTACAACGAGCTCAGGACGAGGGCGGAGGAGTTCCCCCCCGATATGGTCGCGGTAGAGAAGCTCTTTTTCGGCCGCAACGTCACCACCGCCGAAATGATCTGGCAGGCGCGCGGAGTTGTTCTCCTCTTCGCCGCCCAGCTCGGCTGCGAGCCATACGAGATCAAGCCGAACGAGGTAAAACTCGCCGTCTGCGGCTACGGCGTCGCAGAAAAGGGACAGGTGCAGGGGATGGT
>CAKSWL010000205.1 GCA_934511335.1 uncultured Cloacibacillus sp.
GCTTGGAACCGTCCGCCGGGCCGACGATGCCTATTTGCTCCATCATATCTATGAGCCGCGAGGCGCGCGAAAAACCGACGCGCAGGCGGCGCTGCAGGCCGCTCGCGGAGGCGATGCCCGTCGTCATCACCGTCCCTACGGCCTCTTCAAGCAGGTCGTCGTCAAAGGTGCCGCCGTTTCCGCCCGCCGGCCCGCCGCCCTGGGCCTCTATTTTTATGAAATCGGGTTCACCGAAGGTATTGCTCATGTATTTGAGCCACGCCGCGAGAATGTTCTCGTCGATCCACGGCGACTGGATGCGGATCGGCTTCGGGTGTTTGGTCGAAGAAAAGAGCATGTCCCCCTTGCCCAGCAGCTTTTCCGCACCCGCGCAGTCGATGATCGTGCGCGAGTCGGCGTTGCTGGGCAGCGTGAAGGCCACGCGCGCCGGGATGTTGGCTTTGATAAGGCCGGTGATGATGTTGACCGAGGGTCTCTGCGTCGCGAGCATCAGGTGGATGCCCGTCGCGCGCGCCATCTGCGCGAGGCGGCAGATGTATTCCTCGACCTCTTTCGCCGCCGTCATCATCAGGTCGGCGAGTTCGTCGACGACGATGACGATGTGCGGCAGTCTGTCCTTCGGCAGGACCTTTTCGTTGTAGCCCTCAAGGTTGCGCACGCGGATTTTCGCGAAGGTCGTGTAACGCTCCTCCATTTCCCGTATCAGCCAAGCCAGCGCCTGCACCGCCTTTTTGGGATCGGTCACCGGCGGCGTCAGGAGGTGCGGCAGCTTGTCGTAGACCGACATTTCGTCGCGCGTTGGGTCGACGAGTATCATCCGCAGCTCCTCAGGCGAGCGCCTCGAACAGAGGCCGACGATGCAGGAGTTGACGAAGACGCTTTTGCCCGAGCCCGTCGTCCCCGCCACCAGCAGGTGCGGCAGCTCCTCTAAGCCGACTACCACGGGGTCGCCGTTGACTGCGACGCCGAAAGGCAGCGGCAGCGAGAGCTTAGTCCTCTTGAAGGCGTCGTCCTCTATCACTGTGCGCAGCGGGATGCCGCGCCGTTTGGGGTTCGGTATTTCGATGCCGACGTAGGGCTTGCCGGGGATCGGGGCCTCGATGCGGAGGCTCGGAACGGCCATCGCGAGCGCGATGTCGTTGGAGAGCGCGGCCACCTTACTCACCTTGATGCCCGGCGCCAGCTGGATACGGAACTGAATGACGGTCGGCCCTACAAGGATCTCCGCGAGATGTGATTCTATGCTGAACTGTTCTAGCGTGTTGACGATCTTCTCCCCCAGCGGCTCGGCACGCTCCTCGTCCATCTCTCCGTCGCGCAGCTCTTCGGGGCCGAAGAGCTCGATGGGCGGGGGGAATATCCCCTGCTTGATCCGTCCGGCGGCGAAATCTTCCAGGTTGAAGTTTGGGTCCTGAATTACGGCGGAGGCGGTGGAGCCGGATTTTAACGCGGCCGCCCGACAAACGCTCTCCGGATCGTTATAATCGATATCTTCATCGCCGCCGCCGGAGGGCCCTCCGTCCTCTTCTTCATATTCATAATATTCCTCTTCGTCTTTTTCTTCACCGCCGTCGTCCGCGCAGGCGAAATAGTCGCCCTCGCCGCACTCCATGATGTTGGGAGCGTTTTTGTCCCGGCGCGGGGCCATGCGGCCATATTCCTCAAACTCGCCCTTCTCAGTATCCTCTCTTTTCTTGTGCTTGTGTTTAAAGGAAGGGAAGGTTATTTTGGGCAGTTTTATATAAGAAAAAATATGGATGTTGTAGAAAATCAGGGCAAAATAAATCAACAGCAGGCCGATGATGAAGGTCCCCAGCACGCCGGTCGTCTTGTATATTATAAGGCTCAGGAGGTGTCCAAAGGCTCCCGCCGCGATATAGGGGAAGCGCAGCAGGTCCTCGCCGCCAGTCAGCTGGTTGAGCCCCAGCAGCAGCGAGGCGAGCAGAAAGACGAAGAACGTCCCGCAGAGCTGCCTGAAAAAACCTCTGATCTCTCTTGACAGGAAGCGGGAGAGCGAGAGGTAAAGCACAAAGAGGAGGGGGACGATGACGGAGCCGCCCACCGCCGCCAGCAAGCAGGCGGCGATGCGCGCGCCGCCTTCGCCCGTCCACGTCGTGTAGAGCGAGGCGATGATGTAGAATGTCAGGAGCAGGACGATGATGTTTGCAATCTTTACCGCCGGCCTGATGTTTGCGATGGACTCCGCCAGCCGCTCTTTGAGGCTTTTAGATGACTCCTTGACGGGTCTTCGCCTTGAGGGCGCTTTTTCTCTCATGCCTCGCTGCCTCCCACAGTGAGTCTCTCGATGAGCATGGAGGGCTGTCCGTCGCTCACCGGCACGCCCTGTCCTGATTTGCCGCAGATTCCTGGGTCCATGATGAGGTTGTCGCCGAGCGCCGCAATCTTCGCGAGCGCCTCGGGGCCGTTGCCCGTCAGGATAGCGCCGATCACCGGTACGGTGACCTTCCCTTTTTCGACTAGATATCCCTCGCTGACGTAGAAGACGAAGTCCCCAGACGTCGGGTCGACCTCGCCGCCGCCCATCTTTTTGACGTAAAGGCCGTTTTCCGTCCTGGCCAGCATAGAATCGAAGCCGTCTTTGCCCGGCGTCAGGTAGGTATTGCTCATGCGCGGCACCGGGATGTTCCGGTACGATTCGCGGCGGCCGTTGCCCGTCAGCGGCAGGCCGTAGAGCTGTGAGGAGAGGACGTCGGTGAGGTATCCCTTCAGGACGCCGTTCTCGATGAGGACGGTACGCTGCGCAGGCGTGCCTTCGTCGTCGAAACGGTAGGAGCCGTAGAGCCCCGGCACCGCCGCATCGTCGATCATTGTGACGCTCTCGTGCGCCACCTGTTCGCCGATGCGGCCGCGGTAGACGGAGTAGTCCTTTTCCACAATATCCGCTTCAAGGCCGTGGCCGCAGGCCTCATGAATGATCGTGCCGCCGGCCTCGCCGTCCATGAGGACGTTCATCACGCCAGCGGGACAGGGGCGGGCCTCGAGCATCAGCAGCGCGCGGCGCAGCGCCGTGCGCGCCACCGCAAGCGGCGTTGCGCCGCGCCAGAAATCCTCCTCGCAGAGCGACCTGCAGCGGCGTTCCGAGCCGGTCTGCAATACGCCGTCCCGTTCGGCGATCACCTGCGCCGTGAAGGAGGAATAATAGCGCCTGTCAAAGGCCGCCGTGCCGTCGGGCTTGATTATCAGCACCCGCCGGTGCGAGACCGAGTAACGGTAGGAGCTCTGCCTGATATGTTTTGATTCTTTCTTGATCGTCTCGTCTATCTCGCGGAAAAAGTCTACCGCGGGCGGCATGATGGGCTCGCCCCGCTCCATCAGCAGCTGCGGTGAGGAGCTCTCTCTTATGCCCTCCATGCCGGCTTCGGCGGCGCATTCCGCGAAGGAGGCGGCGACGGCGGCCTCGTCGTTGCCGGGGGCGTGCGCGTAGAAGGTCCTGCCTTCTACGATCACGCGGCTTCCCGCGCCGTCGGAGGTCGACGACGAGATGCCGTCTATTTTGCCGTCCTCAAAATGGACGGAATGGCCTTCGCCGCTCTGGATGAAGATGTCGGCGTATTGGGCTCCCCTTCGGATCGTTTCTTTTATGTTATCGTGCAGTAATTCAAATTTGTCAGTCATCTCTCAGCCTCTCCCGTGTCGTTCGTTTCGTAGTCAGCCCTTATCTCGATTCCCTCGCCCCGCAGGGATTCCACCAGCTCCATGATGTAGGGCAGCTGTTCCCGCGGGCTGAAGACCGTTATCCTGCCAGCCTTCGCGTCGTCCGTCTGGAGGAAGCCTACGCCCTCCGCGGCGTCTATTATCCAGCTGATATAGTATATATCTTTTGGCGGCACAACGAGGCGTACCGCGGCTATCTCCGGCTTCACAGCCCCACCTTCCTCTGCTTTGCCAGATGTTCTTCGTAGTTTTTGCTGAAGACGTGCCGCCCGTCGTTTCCCGCGAAGAAGAAGAGATAGTCGCTATCCTTTGGCGAGAGCACGCTTTTCCACGAGCTTTCGCCGGGGACGCATATCGGCCCCGGCGGCAGGCCTTCCACAAGGTATGTGTTGTAAGGGGAATTTATCTCAAGATCCCGGTAGGACAGGCGATCTTTCTTTATATTCAGTTCGTCCCAGGCGTAGATTACGGTGGCGCACGACTGCAGCCGCATGTTTTTTTCCAGACGCTTGAGGAAGATGCCGGCTAGGAGCGGCCGCTCGTCGGCGGCCTTCGCCTCCCCCTCGACGAGCGAGGCCAGCGTGCCGCTTTTCAGCACAGAGCGCGCATCGGCGCCGGCGGCGAGATCTCGGCCGATTCGCTCGTACCAGAGCGCGGAGGCCCTCTTCACAAATTCGTCGGCCGCCTGAGGCCCGGGGGCTAAGAAGTAGGTCTCGGGA